>CAYVYD010000019.1:0-11902 GCA_964454415.1 uncultured Hyphomicrobiaceae bacterium
ATTGATGTTGCACCTGCGAAGAAATCCACCTATTCTGCATAAGAATAGAGCATCACCGAGCTATGCCTAAAATTTAGTCAGATCAGGGGCGTCCATGTCGCAGGATCGGATCGAATCGATGGCTAAGGCACTGACGATCGGGAAGGTTCGGCTCCCGAACACCGTTCTGCTGGCGCCGATGTCGGGCGTGACGGACGCGCCATTCCGCGCCTTGAGCCGGCGATTGGGCGCCGGCATGGTGGTCACCGAAATGGTCGCGAGCGAAGACCTGGTGCGCGGCGTCCCCGACATGCTGCGGCGCACCAAAGGCCGCGGCGCGTTTCCCCACGTGATCCAGTTGGCCGGCCGCGAGGCACGTTGGATGGAGGAGGGTGCCCGCATGGCTGCCGCCCACGGGGCCGACATCATCGACATAAACATGGGCTGCCCCGCCAAACAGGTGACGCGGGGGCGGTCCGGCTCGGCGCTGATGCGCGACACCGAGCACGCGCTGCGGCTGGTCGAGGCGGTCGTCGGCGCCGTCGACGTTCCCGTCACCCTCAAGATGCGCATGGGCTGGGACCATGCCTGCCTCAATGCGCCGCGGCTCGCCAGCCGCGCCGAGGCCGCCGGTGTCGCAATGATCACCGTCCATGGGCGCACGCGCTGCCAGTTCTTCAACGGCACCGCCGACTGGCGGTTCGTCGCCAAGGTGAAGGCCGCCGTGACCATCCCCGTCATAGTCAATGGCGACATCGCCTCGCTGAGCGGCGTGCGAGAGGCGCTCGCGGCCTCTGGGGCCGACGGCGTCATGATCGGCCGCGGCGCCTATGGAAGGCCCTGGTTTCCAGGACATGTCGCCGCCTTTCTCCGAAGCTGTGAGGATTGCGGCGAGCCGCCGCTCCCCGCCCAGCGCGTGGTCGCGCTCGAGCATTACGAGGCGATGCTCTGCCATTACGGCAGCGAGGCGGGCACGCGCAACGCCCGCAAGCATCTGGGCTGGTATCTAGATACGGCGGCGGGTGTGGGGGACGCGTCGAAGCATTGGCGCGGGCGGATCTGCCGCGAGGACGAGCCGGCGCGCGTCAAGGCTATGCTCGCCGAGTTCTACGACCGGCAAATGGAGCGGGCGGCATGAAGCCGACGCCGTCGCCAGCCGAGGCCGATCCCGTCTTGCCGGACATGCAATCGGGGGATTTGCTCAACGCCCTGCCGCACGCCCTTCTCCTGCTCGAGGAGAACGACGCCATCGCCTATGCCAATTCGGCGGCCGAGGATTTCTTCCAGGCGAGCGCCGTGACGCTCCGCCGCCACGCCATCGGCGACATCATACCCTTCGGCAGCCCGTTGCTCGCCCTGATCGGACAGGTCCGCCGCGAGGGCAGCGCCGTGAACGAATACGGCGTCGATCTGAGCTCGCCCAAATTGACCGGACAGCGTTTCGTCGACATCCACGCCGCCCCCATCGTCGAGCAGCCCGGCCGCGTGGTCGTCATCCTTCAGCAGCGCTCCATGGCGCAGATGATCGAGCGCCAGCTCACCCACCGCGGCGCCGCCCGCACCGTCTCGGGGCTTTCTTCCATCCTGGCGCACGAGATCAAGAATCCGCTGTCGGGCATCCGCGGCGCCGCGCAGTTGCTGGAGAGCGCGTTGAGCGATCAGGACCGCATGCTGACCCAGCTCATCTGCGACGAATCCGACCGCATCTGCAAGCTCGTCGACCGCATGGAGGTGTTCGGCGACGAGCGTCCGATCGCCAAGGAGCCGGTCAACATCCACTCCGTCCTCGATCACGTGAAACGGCTGGCCACCACCGGCTTCGCCAACAACATCGCCATCACCGAAAATTACGATCCC
The DNA here is from genome assembly GCA_964454415.1 of uncultured Hyphomicrobiaceae bacterium. Lineage (GTDB taxonomy): Bacteria > Pseudomonadota > Alphaproteobacteria > Rhizobiales > Methyloligellaceae > JAJFHN01. The sequence goes on from CAYVYD010000019.1 coordinate 1,837, forward strand.
TCGCTTCCCTTCGTCCCCGGCAACCGCGACAAGCTGGTGCAGGCGTTCCTCAATCTGCTGAAGAACGCCGCCGAGGCGATCGGTTCGGAACGCAACGACGGCCACATCGTGCTCGCCACCTCGTTCCGCCCGGGCGTGCGGCTGTCGGTGCCTGGCTCGCGCGCCCGCGTCAGCCTGCCGCTGGAAATCTCCGTCGAGGACAACGGCCCCGGCATTCCGGCCGATCTGCGGCCCCATCTGTTCGATCCCTTCGTCACCACCAAGCAGAACGGCACTGGGCTGGGCCTCGCCCTCGTCGCCAAGATCATCGGCGATCACGGCGGCATCATCGAATGCGAGTCGCAGCCGGGCGGCGGCACCGTCTTCCGTGCCCTGATGCCGATGGCCGACGAGACCTCGAGCGGCAACGGCAACGGGAAGGCGTAGATGAAGGGCAATATCCTCATCGCCGACGACGACGCCGCCATCCGCACGGTGCTCAATCAGGCGTTGGCGCGGGCGGGCTACTCGCCGCGGGCGACGGGAAACGCCGCGACCCTGTGGCGCTGGATCTCCCAAGGGGAGGGCAATCTCGTCATCACCGACGTCATACTGCCGGACGAGAACGCCTTCGATCTCATACCCCGCGTCCAGAAGATCAGACCGGACCTGCCGATCATCGTCATGAGCGCTCAGAACACGCTGATGACGGCGATCACCGCGGCCGAGCGCGGGGCATATGAATATCTGCCCAAGCCCTTCGATCTCAACGAGCTGATCTCGGTGGTGGGGCGCGCGCTCGCGGAGCCGCGCAAGGCCGCCGCCAGGCCGCGCCAGGAAACCACCGGCGAGGACCTGCCTCTGATCGGCCGCTCCGCCGCCATGCAGGAGATCTACCGCGTGCTCGCGCGGCTCACCCAAACCGATCTCACCGTCATGATCAGCGGCGAGTCGGGCACCGGCAAGGAACTCGTCGCCCGCGCCCTGCACGACTACGGCAAGCGCCGCAACGGTCCGTTCGTCGCCATCAACATGGCGGCGATCCCGCGCGAGCTGGTCGAAGCCGAGCTCTTCGGCCACGAGAAGGGCGCCTTCACCGGCGCTCAAAGCCGCAACACCGGCCGCTTCGAACAGGCCGAGGGCGGAACCCTTTTCCTCGACGAGATCGGCGACATGCCGATGGAGGCGCAGACGCGCCTGCTGCGCGTGCTCCAGGAGGGCGAATACACCACCGTCGGCGGCCGCACGCCGATCAAGACCGACGTGCGCATCGTCGCGGCGACCAACCGCGATCTGCAGCAGCACATCGAGCAGGGACTGTTTCGCGAGGACCTGTTCTACCGGCTGAACGTGGTTCCTCTCCGCTTGCCCCCCTTGCGCGAACGGCTCGAGGATCTGCCCGATCTCGTCCGTCATTTCCTGCGCCATGCGGCCAATGAGGGATTGCCGGCGAAGACCATCGAACCGGAGGCGATCGAACGGCTCAAGCGCCACCATTGGCCGGGCAACGTGCGCGAGCTGGAGAACCTGGTGAGGCGCTTAGCCGCGCTCTACACCCAGGATTCCATCGGCGCCGATCTGGTCGAGCAGGAGCTGGCGACCAATACGCGGCCCGCCTTCGACGAGGGACGGGAGCACAATATCGACGTCGCCCAATCGGTCGAGCGCTATCTGGCCGATTATTTCGCGAGTTTCGGCGACGACCTGCCGCCCGCCGGTCTCTATCAGCGCATCCTGCGGGAGGTGGAAAGCCCGCTGATCACGGCGGCCCTGGCCGCGACCCGCGGCAACCAGATCCGCGCCGCCGAACTCCTCGGCCTCAACCGCAACACGCTGCGCAAGAAGATTCGCGAGCTCGACATTCGGGTGATCAGATCGCCCGGATGACCCCGTGCCGGGGAGTTCCTGGCGTATCTGCGCAACGCTTGTTGCCAATCTGCGCCGCTTCCCGCCCGCGTTAAAGATGAAATCGGCGGGGCTCTTGTTTCCGCCGTCCTATTTTTGCAACAATTTGTCGCGAAAGTGCCACATTGTGGTTATTTGGCACCAAGTGATGGTGATGGACCGTGCGCCCGGGGACGGGCCGGCGCCGAAGGCGCCTACTTTCGATTGCGTCACAGCGACCGGCCGCCGGAGCAGCGGACGCGCCGCCCTGGCGGCGGCGGCAATCGCCGGTGCGGCGGGCTCCTTCGATGCATGACGGGCAGAGTGGGCGGCGCCCCGAGGTCGCTTCCGCTGGTGAAGGAAACGGTATGGTTACGGCAGTCGCCGATCCGGGTTTGAAGGACGCGCCCAAGGGATCGAAACCGCAGTTGCGGACCACCAATTCCCCGATGTTCATCGCCGGGTTGGTGGTCGTCGCCCTATCGCTGTTTTCCGGCTTTTCCACCTATCTCATCCTCACCGGGCTGACGCCGATCGTCCCCACGCATTCTGTGGTCGTCACGGTTCTGTTGATCAACGCGCTGCTTGCCATGGCGATGATCGGGATGATCGCCTGGCAGGTGATGGGGCTGTGGAAGGCCCGCCGCCGCCAGGCCGCCGGCGCCAGGCTGCATGTGCAAATCGTCTCGCTGTTCAGTTTCATCGCCGTGCTGCCGGCGATCCTGCTCGCCATTTTCGCGAGCATTTCGCTCGACCGCGGTCTCGATCACTGGTTTTCGAGCCGCACCAAGTCGATCCTGCAGAATTCAATCAGCGTCGCGCGCGCCTATCTCAACGAGCACGGCCAGGTGATCCGCTCCGACGCCGTTTCCATGGCGAGAGACATCGACGAATCCCTGGCGCTGGTGCAGGGCGGGCCCGAGTCGCTCGACAAGTTCCTGGTCGCCCAGGCGCAGATCCGCTCATTGGGTTTGGCCTATCTGATCGACGAGAAGGGCGAGTTGCTGGCCGCCGCGCGCACCGCCGACGAGACCCCCTACATGGCACCGCCAGAGCGCGCCCTAGAGCTCGCCCGCGACGGCAAGGCGGTCGTCATCAGCCCCGGCAAGACCAGCCGGGTCGCCGCGATCAAGAAGCTCAACAACCGCGGCGACACCTATCTCTACATCATCCGCCAGGTGAACCCGCGCGTTCTCCAGCACCTGCGCGCCACCCAGGCGAGCATCGTCGAATATCAGCTCCTCGAGCAGCGCCGCGCCGGCGTTCAGGTCGCCTTCGGCCTGATGTATGTGGCGATCGCGCTGACCCTGCTTCTCGCCGCCATTTGGATCGGCATGTGGTTCGCCAACCGCCTGGTGGCCCCGATCCGCCAGCTGATCGGCGCGGCCAACAAGATCTCCGAGGGCGACCTCGACGTCGAGGTCGCCGTCAACGCCGAGGAGGGCGACGTCGGTCGGCTCGGCGCCACCTTCAACACCATGGCCACCGAGCTGCGCAGCCAGCGCGACAAGCTGATGGACGCCAATACCATGCTGGACGACCGCCGCCGGTTCATCGAGGCGGTGCTCTCGGGCGTCACCGCGGGGGTCATCGGCCTCGACGCCGACGGCGTCGTGACTCTTGCCAACCCCTCGGCGGAGACCCTGCTGGCGACCGACCGCAGCGGTCTGGTGGGCCAGCCCTTGAAGAAGGCAGTGCCCGAATTCGGGCCCCTGATCGCGCGTGCGCTCAAGCACGGTTCCGAGCCGATCCGCGAGCAGATCAGCATTTTCCGCAATGCCCAAGAACGCAATTTCGCGGTCCGCGTCACCAGCGAACGGGCCGATGACAAGGGCTACGGCTACGTCGTGACCTTCGACGACATCTCCGAGCTGGTGACCGCCCAGCGCACCTCCGCCTGGGCCGACGTTGCCCGCCGCATCGCCCACGAAATCAAGAATCCGCTCACCCCCATCCAGCTTTCGGCCGAGCGCATCCGCCGTAAATATGGCGGGCTGATCACCAAGGACCGGGAAATCTTCGACCAGTGCACCGACACCATCGTGCGCCAGGTGGGCGACATCGGGCGCATGGTGGATGAGTTTTCGGCCTTCGCGCGCATGCCCAAGCCGGTGATGGAGTCCTGCGACGTGCGGGAACTGGTGCGCGAGGCGGTTGTGCTGTTCCAGGTCTCCAATCCAGAGATCGACTTCAACATCGACGTGCCGGCCGAGCCCGTCGTCAGCCTGTGCGACCGCCGGCTGATCTCCCAGGCCGTGACCAACCTCGTCAAGAACGCCACCGAGGCAATCGAGACCGAGGCCGTCGCCGACAAGTCCGGCGAGTACAAGGGCCGGATCGACGCCCGCGTCCAGGTCAAGAACAAGCGGCTGATCATCGAGGTGATCGACAACGGCGTCGGCCTTCCCGCCGAGAATCGCAACCGATTGGTGGAGCCCTATATGACGACCCGCGAAAAGGGCACGGGCCTGGGACTCGCCATCGTTCAGAAAGTGACCGAGCAGCATGGCGGCGTCATCCAGTTGCGGGATGCGCCGAAGCGCAATGGAAGCGGGCAGGGCGCCTGCGTCAGGCTCGATTTGCCGATCGTGGAAGCCCCCGAGGGGCAAGCCTCCCGCGAGCACGTAAAGGGCGGTAGGCCGAGAAAGAAACGGGCCGCCAGGGCTGAGAAACAGGGAGTGACTCATGGCGTCTGACATCTTGATTGTCGACGACGAGGCCGATATTCGCGAACTCATCGCCGGTATCCTGGAGGACGAGGGCCACGGCACGCGCGTGGCCAAGGACAGCGACACCGCGCTCGCCGCTATCGAGGAACGCCGGCCGTCCCTTGTGGTTCTCGACATCTGGCTGCAGGGCAGCAAGCTCGATGGACTTGAAGTCCTTGACGCAATTAAGAAATCGCATCCCGACATGCCGGTGGTCATCATATCCGGCCACGGCAATATCGAGACCGCGGTGGCGGCGATCAAACGCGGCGCTTACGACTATATCGAGAAGCCGTTCAAGGCGGACCGTTTGATCCTGATCACTGCCCGCGCGCTCGAGGCCTCGAAGCTGAGGCGCGAGAACCGCCAGCTCAAGGAGCGCAGCACCCAGAGCGCGGACATGATCGGCAAATCCGCCGCCATGAACCAGTTGCGCCAGTCGATCGACAAGGTGGCGCCGACCAACAGCCGGGTGATGATTTCCGGCTCGTCCGGCACCGGCAAGGAGCTGGCCGCGCGCGTGATCCACGACAAGTCGGCGCGCGCGAGCGGACCCTTCGTGGTGCTCAACGCCGCCGCCATGGCCCCCGACAGGGTCGAGATCGAGCTGTTCGGCACCGAGGACAGCGGCGGCCCCAAGAAGGTCGGCGCGCTCGAGGAGGCCCATGGCGGAACGCTCTACATCGACGAGGTCGCCGACATGCCGGTCGAGACCCAGGGCAAGGTTCTGCGCGTGCTCGTCGAGCAGAAGTTCCAGCGCGTCGGCGGCGGACCGAAGGTGCATGTCGACGTGCGCATCGTCTCCTCCACCAGCCGCGACCTACAGCGCGAAATGTCGGCCGGTGTCTTCCGCGAGGACCTGTTCCACCGGCTGAGCGTCGTGCCGGTCCGCGTGCCGGCGCTGTGCGAGCGGCGCGAGGACATTCCCGAATTGGTGCGCTATTTCGTCAAGCAGCTTTCGATCGCCTCGGGGCTTCAGCCCCGGCGCATCGGCGACGACGCCGTCGCCGTGCTCCAGTCCCACGACTGGCCCGGCAACGTCCGCCAGCTGCGCAACAACGTCGAGCGGCTGCTGATCCTGAGCGGCGGCGAGCCGGACGCCATCATTACCGCCGACATGCTCCCCGACGAGATCGGCACCGGGGTGCCGCTCTCTCCCAATGGCGGCGGCGAGCATCTGATGTCGCTTCCCTTGCGCGATGCCCGCGAAATCTTCGAGCGCGACTATCTGATGGCGCAGATCAACCGGTTCGGCGGCAATATTTCGCGCACCGCCGAGTTCGTCGGCATGGAGCGATCAGCGCTGCACCGCAAGCTGCGCATGCTCGGCGTGAATTCCGGCGAACGCGGCGCCGTGGCGGGCTGAGCGTCGCCCGCCGGCGGCCGCCTTCGGCGAGGCCCTCAAATTAGGCTCAACTTGAGCCCCGTCCTGCGCTATTACTTTGCGGGCGTAAATCGCGCGCGCTCATCTGGTCACCCGATCCCATCATGAAAGTCATTATTTGCGGCGCGGGCCAAGTCGGTTTTGGCATCGCGGAACGATTGGCGGCCGAGGACAACGACGTCTCGGTGATCGACAATTCCGCCGCGCTCATTCAACGCATCAGCGACATGCTCGACGTGCGCGGCTTCGTCGGCCACGGCGCCCATCCCGACGTGCTCGACGAGGCGGGCGCGCGCGAAGCCGACATGATCATCGCCGTCACCCTCTATGACGAGGTCAACATGGTCGCCTGCCAGGTGGCCCACTCGCTGTTCAACATACCCACCAAGATCGCCCGGGTGCGCGACCAGAGCTACCTCGCCTCCCATTGGGCCGATCTGTTCTCGCGCGAACACATGCCGATCGACGTCATCATCTCGCCCGAGATCGAGGTCGGCGACATGGTGCTCCGCCGCCTAAGCCTGCCGGGCGCCTTCGAGACGGCGAGCTTCGGCGACGGGGCGGTGAGCGTGGTCGGCGTCTCCTGCGAGGAGGATTGCCCCATCGTCGACACGCCCTTGACGCAGCTCACCGAGCTCTTTCCCAATCTTCCCGCCGTCGTCGTCGCGGTGGTGCGCGGCGGCGAGCTGTTCGTTCTCCATGGCCAGGATCAGCTCCAGGTGGGGGACGACGCCTATTTCGTCGCCAAGTCGGACCAGGTGGAGCGCACGCTTGCGATCTTCGGGCACAAGGAAAAGCGGGCCCAGCGCGTGGTGATCGCCGGCGGCGGCAATATCGGACTCTACGTCGCCACCCAACTGGAGCAGCTCCAGGAGCGCACCCGGTTGAAGCTCATCGAAATGGACCGCGCCCGCGCCGTCTACATCGCCGACAAGCTCAAGCACACGGTGGTCTTGCACGGCAACGCGCTCGATCAGGACGTGCTGCGCGAAATCGATATCGACAGAGCCGATCAGATGGTCGCGCTGACCAATGACGATCAGACCAACATCCTCTCCTGCGTGATGGCCGACAGGCTGGGATGCGCGCACACGCTCACCCTGCTCAACAGCGCCGGCTACGCTTCGATCGTCCGCTCGCTCGGTATCGACGCCTTCGTCAACCCGCGCATCGTCACCGTCTCGCGCGTGCTGCAGCATGTGCGCCGCGGGCGGATTCGCGCGGTCCAATCGGTGCAGAACGGGGCGGGGGAGATCATCGAGGCCGAGGCGCTGGAGACCTCGCCGCTCGTCGGCCAGCCTCTGCGCGACTTGGAGTTGCCGGCGGGGCTGCGCATCGGCGCCATTCTCCGCAACGGCGACGTCCTGATTCCCTCCGGCGCAACCAAGGTCGCCGCGCACGACCGGGTGATCATCTTCGTAACCGCCGAGCACGTGCATGACGTCGAGCAGATGTTCCGCGTATCGCTCGAATTCTTCTAGGTCAGACCACTGCCGATGCGCGCCGCCGCGGTCTTCTACGTGCTGGGATGGTTGCTGACGGTCTTGGCCGCGGCCATGCTGGTGCCGATCGCCTTCGCCGTCACCCTGGATCCCGCCCCCGTCGTCGAGGCGTTTCTGTTTCCCGCCGTCGTCATCGGCTTCCTCGGCGTCAACATGGTGATCGCCTCGCGCGCCCGCGATCTGGTGATCGGCCGCCGCCAGGGATTGATGCTGTTCGCAGCCATCTGGCTGACCGTCCCCCTGGCCGCGGCCCTGCCGTTCTATTCGGCCGGCTTCCCCGCCACGCTGAGCGCGGCTGTATTCGAGGCGACATCGGGCTTCACCACCACCGGAGCCACCGTGATCGGCGAGATCAGCGCCGTGCCGCGCGCGATCATCGTCTGGCGCGGTCTGCTGCAATGGCTGGGCGGCCTGACCAGCCTGGTGCTGCTGGCCGCCTTGCTGGGACCGCTTTGGGAAGGCGGCGGAAGCGAGCGGCAGCCGCACGTGACGGGGCGCTCGGAGAATCGAATCTTTGCCCAAATCGACGAAGCCCTTCGCATGGTCGTGCCGATCTACCTGCTGCTGACGCTGCTCTGCTTCCTGGGTCTGATGGTCTCCGGCCTCGCCGCCTTCGACGCGCTCTGCCTGTCGCTGTCGGCGGTTTCCACCGGCGGTTTCATGCCGCGCGACGGCACGATCGCGCTCTACGGCTCGACCGCGGCCGAATTGGTGCTGACGGTCTTCATGGTGTTGGGCGCGGTGAACCTGCTGTGGGTCCAGGCGCTGTTTTCCGGCCGCTGGTCGAGCGTCAGGGAGGCGCGCGAGCCGTTTCTGATCATCGCTTTGGTCGCGTTCGTCGGCGCCGCCTTGACCGCGGCCCTGCTGGGGACCACGCCGCTGACCGGCCCGGGCGACGTGCTCGACACCTTCGTGCTTTCCCTTGCCGCCGCCGCTTCGCTGGTGACGACCACCGGCTTCATGGTCTCCGAACGGGCCCAGGACCTCGTGCCCTATACGCTGCTGCTGATCGTGGTCGTCGTCGGCGGCGGCGCCTTCTCGACCGCTGGCGGGCTCAAGATATTCCGGGTGTGGGCGATGTTCCGCCAGGTCGGCCGCGAACTGCAACTGCTCGTCTATCCCCACGGCGTGCGCCCTTCGCCGGGCGGCGACGAAGCCCGTGACGACCGGTTGATAATGGCGATATGGGCGACGTTCGTCGCCTTCACGGTCACCATAGCCGGGCTCGCTGTCCTGCTCGCCACATCGGGGCTCTCCTTCGAGAGCGCGCTGCTCGCCGCGGCAAGCGTCATTTCGAACGTCGGCCCGGCCTACGAGATGGGCCGCGCGAGCGCGTTTTCCGCCGCGCCCGCCTTCGCCGCCATGACGCCGGGGTCGCAAGTGGCGCTTTGCGGAGGTATGATCCTGGGGAGGGGCGAGGTTCTTGTGATTCTCAGTCTGCTCGGCGTCGCCTATTGGCGCGATTGACGACGCGGTGCGGGCGTGTTCGAAACTTGACCGCCTGCGTGAAATTGCCACTTGCAGTTGCGCGATCCATCATCATCTAATGTACCGATGAGCATCGCTTCTGTTGAGTTTTTGACATCAATCCCCAATAGGATGGGAACAAACGAAATCAAAAAAATGGAAAAAAGAATGGCTGCAGAGCGAACGCAAAGCCTACAAGATACTTTCCTGAACCACGTCCGAAAAAGTAAGACTCCGCTTACGATTTTCCTCGTCAACGGCGTCAAATTGCAGGGGGTCGTCAGCTGGTTCGACAATTTCTGCGTCCTGCTGCGCCGTGACGGCCACTCGCAACTCGTCTACAAGCACGCGATTTCCACGATCATGCCGGGTCAGCCCATTCAACTGCTCGACGACATCGAGCAGGGCGACCAGGGCGAAAGCGCGGGCGAATAGTTGCGGGGCAACGCCGGCAAGCCAGTCGATAGCAATCGCCTCCGCGGACCGAGGCGAAACGCCGATTCCACGCCGCGGCGCGCCGCGCGCGCCTGTGTCCTGTGCCCCGTCGTCGGGCCGGAACGCGGCAAGGGAGGAGAGGGGGAACCGAAGGCCGTGCGGCCGGATCCCGAGGCAAGGTTGGAGGAGGCGGCGGGTCTGGCCCGCGCCATCGGTCTCGCGGTCGTCTTCAAGGGCCTGGTGCGGCTTTCCCGGCCGCGCCCGGCGACGCTGTTCGGCGCCGGCAAGGTCGAGGAATTGACCGGGCTTCTGCGCGCCGAGCAGGTCGAGCTCGTCATCGTCGATCATTCGCTGAGCCCCGTTCAGCAGCGCAACCTCGAGCGGGTTTGGGGGGTGAAGGTGCTTGACCGCACCGGCCTCATCCTCGAGATCTTCGGCCGCCGCGCCCGCACCAAGGAGGGCCGCCTGCAGGTCGAGCTCGCCCATCTGACCTACCAGAAGAGCCGGCTGGTGCGCTCCTGGACCCATCTGGAGCGCCAGCGCGGCGGCTACGGCTTCCTCGGCGGCCCCGGCGAAACCCAGATCGAGGCCGACCGGCGCGTCATCCAGGACCGCATCGCCGCCATCCACAAGGAGCTCGACCGGGTCAAGCGGACCCGCCACCTGCATCGCCGTTCGCGCGAGCGGGTGCCCTATCCGGTGGTCGC
>CAYVYD010000019.1:12002-17812 GCA_964454415.1 uncultured Hyphomicrobiaceae bacterium
CGGCGATGATCGAGGTCTGGAACAAGATCGACCTGATGCCGGGCGCCGACGCCGAGACGGTGCGCAACCGCGCCCGCCGCACCGGGGGCGCCGCGGTCGCCATATCGGCGGTTAGCGGCGAGGGGATCGACGAGCTGCTGCTTGCCATCGAAGGCAAGCTGGAGGGCCATCACGAGGTCCTCGACGTCGATCTCGACGCGGCCGACGGCGCGCTCATCCACTGGCTGCACGAAAATGCCGACGTGCTGGCGCGCGACTGCGACGATGAGCGGGTGGTTCACTACCGGGTGCGGATCTCGGCCGCCAAGCGGGAACGGCTGATGGCGCGCATCGAGGCCGGCGGCTAGGCGGTTAGCCGCCCTTTTGGCGCCCGCCGCCCTGGGGACGGGCCTCCAGCGCCTTGGCCTCGTCCCATAGCCGCTCCATCTCCTCTAGATCCGATTGACCGGGCGCGCGGCCCGCTTCGGCGAGGGCGCGCTCCACATGGGCGAAGCGGCGCATGAACTTGCCGCAAGTCCGCCGCAGCGCCTGCTCGGGGTCGATTCCGAGGTGGCGCGCCAGATTCGCCACCACGAACAGGAAATCGCCGTATTCGGCCTCGATCCGGTCCCGGCCGTCCGCCGTTTCGGGTGCGGCCTCGATCTCGGCCTCGAGCTCCGATAGTTCCTCCCGCGCCTTCTCGAAGACGGGCGCGATCGACGGCCAGTCGAAGCCGACGCGCGCCGCCTTGTTCTGCAACTTAAGCGAGCGGGTGAGGGCGGGGAGCGTCTTCGGCACGTCGTCGAGCAGCCCGGAACGCGCCGCGCCACTCGCGGCCTTCTCCCGCGCCTTGACGCGCTCCCACAGATGTTCGAGCTCCGCATCCGAACCGACGCTCTCCCCGCCGAAGACGTGCGGGTGCCGGCGGATCATCTTGCCGGAGATCGCCTCGACCACGTCGGCGAAATCGAAGGCGCCCGCTTCCTCAGCGAGGCGGGCGTGATAGACGACCTGAAACAGCAAGTCGCCGAGCTCGTCCTTGAGCGCGCCCATGTCGTCGCGCTCGATCGCGTCCGCCACCTCGTAGGCCTCCTCGATGGTGTAGGGGACGATCGTCGCGAAGCTCTGCTTCAGATCCCAGGGGCAGCCCGTCTCCGGCGTCCGCAGCGCCGCCATGATCGCGATCAGCTCCTCGATCGCGTGGCGCTTTGATGCCGGTGCCATGGTCGGATCGCCTCGTTGATTTGTTCAGCCGCGCGGCCGGGATGAGGGGACGGCCGGCTTCAGAGACCTCCTCATCGGCCTTGAGCCCCACGCATCGCCGTAAATGGAATGATTCGCATAATGTATATTATGGAAAATAAATATACATGATCCGGAATGGATAAAGTCCAGGTAAATCATGGGCTTGGCCTGGTCTCTCGTCAGCTCTCGTAATTTTCGGTGATCAGCCGGTCGAGCAAACGCACGCCGAAGCCCGATCCCCAGCTATCGTTGATCTCGCTCTTGGGCGCGTCCATGGCGGTGCCGGCGATGTCGAGATGCGCCCAGGCCACGTCCGCCTTGACGAAGCGCTGGAGAAACTGCGCCGCGGTGATCGAGCCGCCCCAGCGCCCGCCGATGTTCTTCATGTCGGCGACCTTGGAATCGATGAGCTTGTCGTATTTGGGCCCCAGCGGCAGCCGCCACACCCGCTCGCCCGTCGCCTCCCCCGCCTTGGTGAGACGGGCCGAGAGCTCGTCGTTGTTGGAGAACAGACCCGCATTCTCCTTACCCAGCGCGACGATGATGGCGCCGGTCAGCGTCGCCAGGTTGATGAGCACGTGCGGCTTGAAGCGGTCCTGGGCGTACCAGAGGGCGTCGGCGAGCACCATGCGGCCCTCGGCGTCGGTGTTGAGCACCTCGATGGTCTTGCCCGACATCGCGGTCACCACGTCGCCCGGCCGCGTCGCCTTGCCGTCCGGCATGTTCTCGACCAACCCGACCACGCCCACCGCGTTGATCCTGGCCTTGCGCGCGGCGAGCGCGTGGATCAGTCCCGCCACGCAGGCCGCGCCCGCCATGTCGCCCTTCATGTCGGCCATGCCGGCCGCCGGCTTGATCGAGATGCCGCCGGTGTCGAAGCACACGCCCTTGCCGACGATCGCCACCAGCTTGGCTTTCGACTTGGCGCCCGCGCCCTGCCACTGCATCACCACGAGCTGGCTCGGCCGGTCGCTTCCCTGACCGACTGAAAGCAGTGCCCCCATGCCCAGGTCCGCCAACGCCTTGGGCCCCAGAACCTCCACCTTGACGCCCAGTTTCGTGAGCGTTTTGAGCCGCTTGGCGAATTCGACCGGGCCCAGCACATTGGCCGGTTCGTTGACGAGATCGCGCGCCAGATTGACCCCGTCGCCGATCGCCTTGGCGCGCCTGAAGGCGGTGCGCGCGAGATTGGCGCCGTCGCACAGCACGGTCAATTTGGCGAGGTCCCGCTCGTCATCGTCGCCGTTTCCTGACGTCGCCTTGGTCTTGTATTTGTCGAACTTGTAGCCGCGCAGGAGGGCGCCCAGCGCCAGCGCCGCCGCGTCGGCGGGCGCGATCGGCGACCTGGCGCCGGCCCCCTGAAGCAGGACTTGCGCCTCGGCCCCCTCGCGCCCGGTCAGCTTGGCGCGGATGACGCCGCCGAGATTGAGCCAGTCGGTTTCCGTGGAGTCCTTGAGCTTGCCGGCCCCCATCACCACCAGCCGCGCGAGCTCGAGGCCCTGGGGAACCATGAGGTCGAGCGCGCTCCCCTTCTTGCCGGAGAAACGCGCGATCTTCATCGCCCGGGTGATGACGCCGCCCGCCCGCTTGTCGAGCGCCTTGGCCTCGGGACCGAGCTTGGGACCCTCCTCGGCCAGAATGACGAGAACGCCCTTTGCGGGAATCTTGATTTCGGCGAAGGAAATGGCGGTCGGCCTGCTCATGAATGGTTGCTCCGTGATTCGCGGTTTTTTCGGGGGACTCGATGCCTTCTCGGCCGGAGGTTGCTGGTTTGTTCCGGAAAACGGGTCGCCGGACGGCCTTCCCGCCTCAATTTCGACGAATCCTGTGGCACTCCGGCCACGCTAACTAAAACTTGTGCCGGGCTTTCGCAAGGGAGTGTAGCTGGTCGAATTTCCGCCATGTTAGAATGCTCGAAAGCGCTTTGGGCACAAATAGATGGCAGTCCGGAAGCCACTCTAAAAAAACGCTTTAAGCTTCCGGACCTTAAGACGGGGAGCACGGCTGGTCCAATGGACCTGTTCAGCCGCTACGTTTTTCGGCAGGCGACTGGGGCGTTCCTGCTGATTTTGCTGACGTTGACGGCCATCGTCTGGCTGGCGACGGCATTGAGCCGTCTCGAGCTGCTCACCGCGCAGGGCCAGAGCGCCATCGTGTTCCTCAAGATGACCCTGTTGGCGCTGCCCAACCTGTTCGCGCTGATCGCGCCCAACGCCTTCCTTTTGGCCTGCCTGACCACCCTCGACCGCCTCAACGGTGACAGTGAGCTGATCGCCATGACCGCCTCTGGCGCCAACGTCTGGCGCTTCGCCACACCGCTTCTCGTTCTCGCCCTGCTGACGGCGACGATCGTCATCTCCGTCAATTTCTACTTCCAGCCCTGGAGCGCCCGGCTGCTGCGTTCCTACGTCATCCAGGTCCGCACCGACCTGATCTCCCAAGTGCTTCGTCCGGGCCAGTTTTCCAGCCCGGAAGAAGGTCTGACCTTCCACATCGCCGACCGTGCCCTGAACGGCGACCTGGAGGGCCTCATCGTCCATGACGAGCGCGATCCCAAGCAGATCATGACCATCCTCGCCAAGCGGGGACGCATCGTCAAAGACGGTGAGGAAGGCGCATTCCTGACCATGAGCGACGGCCAAATTCAGCGCTTTGAGGCCAATCGCGACGAACGGGATGTGCAAATCGTCGCCTTCGAGCAATACGTCTTCGACATCTCGAAATTCGGACCCAAGTCCGAGACCGACGACATCTCGCCGCGGGCCCGCTATTTGAGCGAGCTCCTCCATCCCGATCCCGAGGATCCCAACTACAAGCGTTATCCCGGCAAGTTCCGGTCCGAGCTCCACAACCGTTTCGCGACGCCGCTCTATCCCTTCGCCTATGCGCTCCTAGCCATCGCCCTATTGGGCGGCGTCCGCACGGTCCGGCAGAACCGCTGGGGCAGCGTGATCGCCGCCTTCTCCCTTGCCGTCGGCACGCGCGTTGCCGGATTGGCGGCGATGAACATGCTCACGCTCAATGCCTGGGCCGTCGTGCTCGTCTACGGCATTCCCCTCGGCGTGATCGCCGGGGCGGCATGGGCCGCCAGCCCCCGCATGTCGGCTAGCTGGTGGTCGGCCTGGAGCACGGTCCTTGCCGCCCGGTTGCAGCCGGCATTGGCGTTTCTGCCGCCCGCCGGCGCCGGCGGGCGAAGCCCGCGCGGAGGTGCCCTATGAGCATGACCGGCACGCTCGCGCGCTACATTTCCTGGCGGTTCCTCACCGCCATCATGGGCGTCTTCCTGCTTTGCACGGTGCTGATCTTCTTCGTCGATTTCATCGAACTGCTGCGCCAGTCGGGCAAGTATGGAAGCGTGCCGGCGTGGTTGCTGATCTGGCTGTCGCTGCTGCGTCTGCCCTCCTATTCGGAGCTCGTCCTGCCCTTCGCCGTCCTCGTCGGCAGCATCGGCGGCTTCCTGCTGCTGAGCCGGTCCTCCGAGCTCGTCATCGTGCGCTCCGCCGGCATGTCGGTTTGGCAGTTCGTGGCGCCGGGCGTCGCCGTCGCCGTTCTCCTCGGCGTTCTCGCCGTGACCATCTACAACCCCCTCGCCGCCACCGCCCGCGACTTCGGCGATTCCCTCTATGGCGAGGCCTTCGGCAAGAACGCCTCGCTGCTCAAGACCTCCAATGCGGGCGCCTGGCTGCGCCAGGACGGGTCCGACGGCCAATCGGTGATGCATGCGAGCCTTGCCGCCAATCATGGCCTGTCGCTGACCGGCGTTTCGGTGCTGCAGTTCGATCGCAAGGGCGATTTCGTCGAGCGGATAGAGGCCCGGCAGGCCGACCTCAAGGACGGACGCTGGGAGCTCAGCGACGTCTGGGTCAGCGCCGTCGGACGCGAGCCGGCCCATTACGACACCTACATCCTGAGCACCTATCTCTCGCCCACCCAGGTGCGCGACAGCCTGGGCTCGGTGCTCTCGGTTTCGTTCTGGCAGATGCCGCGCTTCATCGAGATCGCCGACAAGGCCGGCCTCCCGGCCACGCGCCACAAGCTCCAGTATCAGATGCTGCTTTCGCGCCCGCTGCTGCTCGCGGTCATGGTTCTGATGGCCGCGACCTGTTCCTTGCGGGCCTTCAGGTTCGGAAAGGTTCAGACCATGGTGATCGCCGGCCTCGGGGCCGGTTTCGCCTTCTTCATGCTCGCCGAGATCTCACGGAATCTCGGCTTGTCGGGCCTGACCACGCCCGCCGTTGCCGCCTGGACGCCCGTCCTCTTCGCCGGCCTGCTGACCACGACGGTCCTGCTCTTTCAGGAGGACGGTTGAGCCATGCGCGTGAGCGGCCATAGCAAGCCCGTCGCGGGAACGGCCGGTGTGCAGCGGCCGAAGGGGGCGCAGTGCGTGCGCCGCTGGGCCTATCATTTCACCGTCGTTCAGGCGGCCGCCATCGCCGTCACCCTCGCCGTCTCGCCCGGTCCCGCCCTCGCCCAATCGCAGGAACCGCTTGGCGGCATCGCGGCACCCAAGGTCGACACCAACCTGCCCATGCTGCTGCAGGCCGACGAGATGATCTACGACAACGAGAACAACCGCGTGACGGCGC
>CAYVYD010000020.1:0-17183 GCA_964454415.1 uncultured Hyphomicrobiaceae bacterium
CCGATGACGCCGGCGATGTCGGAGACGCTGGAGCGCACTTCCTCGCATCTTTGCTTTTGCTGAAGCGCGGCCGTGCGAAGCTGCTTCACGGCGGCGTCGATCCCGCCGAGCAGCTCGGCAATGCCGGCCCGGAACCCATTGAAGAGTTCCTCGACACCGTGTTGATCTTCGCGGCTGATCGTGTCGTCGATCGAGCTTTTCGGCGCCGCGGATTTCTGGCGGGAGGATTTGGCTGGCCGTCGGCGTGGGTGAGCGGGGGGGAAAAGATCGGCACGAGCGGCCATTGTCGGTACCTTCGGATTCGTCCGTTCGGAAAGCGGCGCGCTTAAGTCTATGGGTTTCTCCGGCGAAATTCCGATGGCGACCGACATTCGGGGCCCTCTCACCATAAGAGAACAGTGATTGATTTTTCTAATATAGAGAGGCGTTGGTTAACGATCGCTTAATCCATTGGGCTTGGCCGCCAAACCGGCGATGATTGGCCCTCGCGCTCAGGCGTAGCCGGCGATTTTCGTCATCGCGATTGCTGCCGTGTTCTGATAGACGTTGTCGGCTAGGAAGGGGATCAGCTCGGTGCCGGAAATCGGCTCGCTGATGAGGTAGCCCTGAGCTTGATCGCAGCCGACCGAGCGCAGATATTCGAGCGCCTCCCGGCTCTCGACTCCCTCGGCGCAGACCGTCAGATCGAGATTGTGGGCGAGGTCGACCATCGACTTGACCATCACTCTCGAATCCTCGTTCCACTCCAAATCCCGGATGAAGGCCCTGTCCACCTTCAACTCGCTGAACGGCATGCGATAAAGCTGAACCAGGGACGAGGCGCCGGTGCCGAAATCGTCGAGCGAGAGCCTCACCCCCATCAGCCGCAGGCGCGTAAGGGTCTCCACCATGAGCGCGTAGTCGACGAGGGCCGCGCTTTCCGTCAATTCGATGATCAGCTGCCCGGTCCCGAGTTGCCGCTTGGTCAGCGCGCGGGACAGCGAGGCGGGAAGCCGTTCGTCCGACAAAAGCCGAGGAGAGAGGTTGAACGCGACGTCGATCTTGAATCCCTTGTCGAGCAACGTTCTGATCTGTTCCAGCGTGGTCTCGATGATCAGGTCGGTCAGATCGCCGATCAGCCCCGTGCTCTCGGCGACGGGAATGAATTCCTGCGCGCTCACGAGCCCCCGTTTTGGATGGTGCCAGCGCGCCAGCGCCTCGACCCCGTCGACGACCCATTCCCTGCCGGTCTGCAGGTTCACCTTCGGCTGGTAATAGGCGGTGATCTGCCGTTTCTCGATGCCCTTGCGCAGGTCCTGCTCGGTGATGGCGGGCACCGAGTTGATATATTTCTTCAGCACCGCTGCCAACTGCTCGGGCGTGACGGGCTTGTGCATCAATTCGCGGATGTTGGGGCCGCGCTCGGTTCCCAACTGGCCAAGGCAATTCAGGATCCGCGGATCGACGGAGGAGATCAGCAGTACATCGGCGGTGCTCTGTTGTTCGCGAAGCGCGCGGAGGACCTGAATGCCGTCGATGTCGGGCATCATCAGATCGAGGACGATCACATTCGGCAGAAGCGATTTATAGGCCGAAAACCAGTTCTTCGGCGTCTTGACCTGGCCGACCACGAATCCCATTTCGCGCGCGGTGATCGCGACAAGCTCGCTGAAATCGGGTTCGTCCTCGATGATAAGTAACCGGTTGCTCTCACTCACTGGGGGGGTCCTCAAGGGCTGGGCGGCGTCGGATTGGGACATCGCTGGATCGGGGCATGGCGCGGCATCGCGGTTTTCGGGGTCAGGACCGCTGCGCCGAATTGCGGGGCGGCGGCGTGCCGTTCAGGGTCGCGTGATAAAGGGTCGACTTTTCCGGCGAGATCGCCTCCGCGATGGTCCTCAGCTCGTCATAGAGTTCGAACAGCCTCGCCCGTTGCGCTTCGCTCATTCGCCCTCCCAGCGCACACAGCGTCTTGAGATGATCATCGAGAGTCGTGGCCGCCGCGCTCACCTGCGAAAAGCCGATCGAGCCGCTGCTGCCCTTCAATTGGTGCGCCAGGCTTTCCGCCTCGGCGAGAGCATCCAGATTGCCCTCGGGCGGCTCGAAGCTCCGCTGCAGATTGCGGCCGACGGCATCGACATGCTCGCGAAGGGTCACGCAGTGGCGTTCGATCAGCGCTCTTAGTTGTTCCTGCAACTTCGGATCACCTTTCTGATTGTGTCCGTTCCCAAATCGAGCGCACGTGGTCCGGGAGCGTGATCGGCTCGAACGGCTTGGGGATGACGTCGGCGGCGCCGATCGCCTTGTACTGCTCGATCTCGTGCTTTTGCGCCTTGGCGGTGACGAACACGATGGGGATGTCGTCAACGTCCGGATTCGTCCGCAGGGAATGGAATGTCTGAATGCCGTCCATGCCCGGCATCATCATGTCGAGCAATATGATGTGCGGCTGGAATGCCGGCACTTTCTCCAAGGCCTCTTGGCCGTTGTCGCACAGGCTCAAGGTGAAGCCGCCGATCTCCTCGAGCGCGATCCGGGCGATCTCCTGGATGTCCGGCTCGTCCTCGACATAGGTGATACGCTTCAACTCTTTCACTTCCACCTCCACCGTTTCACCCCCTGGCGTTTGCGAACAGGGCCACATCCTGCGCGGCCCTCCCCGTCGATAAGAGCTGCTCGATCCTGTCCTTCAGCGTGTCGTTGCTCGCCCGCGACTTGACCAGCGCGCCCGCGGTGTTCTCCAGAATCACCTGCGGCACTTCCTTGACCGAAAAGATCAGAACCGGCGGCGCGTGCGCCGCATCGGCATAGATCAAGGGAAGCAGGCTTTCGCCGCTGCCGTCGGGCAGCAGAAGATCCAGGATCACCAGGTCGTAGTCGGATTCCATCAGACGCTCGCGCGCCTCGCTGTAGGTCACCGCGGTCTCGATATTGGCGAGCTTGCCGACCACCTGCGAGACGATGAATTGATGGTCGCAGTTGTCCTCGACGTGCAGGACGCGCGGGCGTCGGTTCGCGTCCATCCCGATCGCCCGCTCCACGCTGAGCTTCAATCGGCGTCCGTCGACCGGCTTCTCCAGCCAATCCACGATCTTGACCGCTCCGCCGGCGAGCTTGGCACGGCCGTTCTGCGCGGCGGCCGAGACGACGATGATGGGCATGTCGCGCAGTTGCGGCCGCTCGCGGACCTCGCGGATTAGTCTGACGCCGCTGCGGTCCGGCAGGGCGATGTCCAGCGTCATCGCCGCGAACCCGCCATCGCTCAGAAAATGCATGGCTTCGTCCGCCGTCACGCACGTCTCGACGTCGCAGTCGAGCTCGGCGATCATCGTCTTCAGGCGTTTGCGAATCTCGTCGTCGTCGTCGCACACCAGGACCTTCGGGCGGGCGGAACCGTTCCGCTTCGCGGCCCTTGCCGGATCCGGGCGCCAAATCGGCAGATCGAAGAAGAAGGTTGTCCCTTGGCCCTCCTCACCCTTGAAATCGATCGTGCCGCCGTGACTCTCGACGATCGCCTTGGTGATGCTGAGGCCGAGCCCGGTGCCGCCCATTTTCCGCGTGTCGGAGGAGTCGGCCTGGGAGAACCTCTGGAAGAGCTGGTCGTGAAAACTGTCGGGTATGCCTGGGCCCTGATCGGCGACGGAGATCCGCACGGTGTCTGCGATCTGCTCCGCCGCGACCGTGATGGTGCCGCCGGAGGGCGAAAATTTGACCGCGTTCGACAACAGGTTGGTCATCACCTGCATCAGCCGGTCGGAATCGCCCAGCACCAGCATGGAGTCCGGCGGCTCGTTCAGCTCGATGCCGACGTCATACCCCTCGGCGAACGAGCGGTTGGCCGAGACGGCCTGTTCGAGCAGCGTCTCCACAGCCACGTTGCCGAATTCGAATTGCATTTTTCCGGACTCGATCTTCTGCAGATCGAGGATGTCGTTGATCAGCCGCACCAGCCGGTCGCTGTTCTTGTGCGCGATGTTGATCATTGCGGCCGCCTTGGCGGACAACTCGCCGGCAGCGCGCGATTCCAACAGCGCCAGCGATCCCTTGATGGCGGTGAGCGGGGTGCGAAGTTCGTGTCCGACGATGGAAATGAACTCGCCCTTCATCATGTCGAGCTTCTTGCGTTCGGTGACGTCGGTCAGCACCGATATGATCCCCCCGCTCTTGGTCTGCCGCTCCTCGATCCTGACCCAGCGCCCGTCGGAGAACTTCTGCTCGAAGGACTCCCTCGAACCGCGATGGCCGGCCAACAGCTTCTGGATGAACCCCTCCAAGTCGGCGCTGGTCTCGCCAAACTGGCCGTTCAGCACGGCGTGGCGCAGGATGTCCTCATAATGCGCGCTGGAGATGATGTAGGGCTTGCAGCGGTCCAGGATTTCCCGATAGCGCTGATTGCAAAGGATCAAGCGATCCTCGGAGTCGTAAAGCGCAATTCCCTCGGCGATGCATTCGATCGCGCTTCCCAGGCGCACGTCGGCTTGGGCTCTTTCGCGCCGCATCTGTGCTTCCGCCAACTCGCGGGCGATCACCGGCTTCAGACGCGAGAGATTGTCCTTGAGCACGATGTCCTGCGCGCCGAGCTTGACGAGCTTCACCAACTCCTCCTCGCTCGCCGTTCCGGTCACCACGATCACCGGAATGTTTCGATCGTACCGCCTCACCGATCTGAGCGCCTCGATCACCGAGAGCCCCGGCAGATAGTAGTCGCAGAGCACGGCGTCCCAGCGGTCGGATTCCAGCACTGTCTCGAGCGCATCCCTTGTCTCCACCCGCTGATGGGTGAGATTTAACCCGCTCGCCTGCAAATGGCGAACGAGCAGAAGCGCGTCGTCCTCGGAGTCGTCGACGATCAGAACCTTCAGTGGCTGTTTCAATCCCCACCCCCCGACTGACTAGCCCGCGCCCTCCGCCGGCAGCGGAAGCCGCGGCCAATGGAAGGAACCATTGCCGTGATGCCGTTCATGGGCGCCGCCCCTTGATCCGGCGATGGCCGGCGGGGGCGCCGCACAAGGCTGTGCAGATATGTCTGAAATCCCACCCAAGCATCGCCATTACGGCGCGACCTCGACGAACGGGGCGATGCCCCCGTCAATTTCGCGCGCCTCCTCCTTCATTCGGACGATGTCACTCGTCCAGCACGTGTGTTGCACGGGGTTTTACTACTCACATGATAATTTTTTGTAAATCACCACCTGCAGGTGTGTGCATGGCGGCCGAGATGCGGCCCGTTGGCTGGTGAGTGGGAAGGCGGATCTCAACACCGCGGGCGCAGCGGCTCGGCGGGGGCCGGCAACGGCGAATTCGTATACATCTCACGAGTATATGTTTTATCCGGATTTTCTACTCCGATTAGCTATTGATAAACTTCTAGCTAACATAATGCACTCGCGCTTATATCAGCTAACGCGTTGATTTCATGGTAATTTAGTTGATGGAGTCTACCGATGAAACGGGGTGTAGCGGAAGATCTCGGCCAAGAGGATAGCTCCCTCCAAAAATCGGGAAAGCGGCTGTTGGTCGCCGAGGACAACCCCGTCACGCAGGACCTGCTGAAACTGTTCCTGGGTCAACGCGGCCACCACGTCGACATCGTTCAAGATGGTGAATCCGCGCTCCAGGCGTTGCGGCGGCAGCCCTATGACGTAGCCCTCCTCGACTTTCATCTGCCGAAGATGGACGGATTGAAGGTGGCCGCCGCCTTCAGGTCCTCCCATGAAGGCGGAGGCAGGCCGTGGTTCGTGGCGATCACCGCCGACACGGACGGGCTGACGGCGCGGGAAGACTACGGCGCGAACTTCGACCAGATCATTCCCAAGCCCCTCGATATCCACGAGGTCTGCAGCCTGGTCGAGGGGCTTTCGGAACACGGCGGCGAGCAACCGGGCGAGGCCGCGACGCCCGGCGGCACCGCGCAGCCCGCCTTGGAATTCGTCGGGCTCTCATCCGATCCGGCGCAGGCATCGGAATCGCGCCGCAAGCAGGGTTGGATCGAGACGCTGGGCCATGAGTTTCTGCGCTATCCCGACGACGTCAACGCGGCGCGTCTTTCCGCCCGCGGCATGCGCGCCATCCAGGGCGACGGAACCTTCGATGCCCTGCTGGTCACCGCGCCCACCTCCCCGGAGGAATTGGCGCCCGTCTGGCAGAAGAAATGCCTGCATCTGCTGCCGGTCATCGACCTCGCCGGCTCTCTCGGACCGCGCGCCGATCTCGGCGGGTCCGGCCTGGGATACGGTGAAAACGAAAAGCTGGAACGCCTCATAAGGCAGTTCCATCAGCGCCGCGGCGAGCTTCACCGCGACCTCGTGATGACCGACGAAATGGGCGAGAAGCTATTGGGGCGGATCTACGTTTCCGACGGTCCATTGCAGGCCGCTCACAATCCCAACGTGCCGCCGATCGTCTCCTATAACGCGACCCTGCGGGACGACGTCCTCATCCGGGAGGCCACCAGACTTGCCGATACGGGCTTCCTCGACCGCCAATTCTTCGACCGGCTGCAGGTCTGCGACCGTTGCCACTCCTCCCGGTTCAACGTGCGCGAGGAATGCGCCAACTGCCGCTCCCCGGACCTTCTCGAGGAACCCTATCTGCACCATTTCAAATGCGCCTATCAGGGGGTGGAGTCCGACTTCAGGCGGGGCGACGCGCTTATCTGCCCCAAATGCCGGCAGGAGCTGTCGCATTTCAGCGTCGATTACGACAAGCCGGGATCGCTGGTGAGGTGCCTTGGTTGCGGAAACGCGGCTTCCGAGCCGGCGGTCGGCTTCCAGTGCCTCGACTGCGGCTCCCATTTCGACGGCGACTCGATCGCCTTTCGCGATGCCTACTCCTTCACCCTGACCGATCAGGCGCTCGCCTTCCTCGAGACCGGACGCGCCTTTCTCGGTCCCGCGCAGCAGACCCTGCGCTTCTCCGACCTGCCGCTCCAACTGGTCGTGGCGCTGAACGGCGAAGCCCGGCAATACAACGAGAGCAAGGTGCCCTTCGCCCTGCTCGACATCTCCTATCAGCGGGAGCGGGAGATCGTCCGCGAGGCCGGCCCCCGGCAATTTGCCCAAGCCCGCGACATGATCCTGGAAAACCTGCGCAATCTGCTGCGCAAGGAGGACAGGGTGGTCAAGGGACACAGTTCGGACTACGTCCTGATGAAGGCCGTCGGTCCCGATGAGGCCCGCGAAGGCGTGACCAATCTCGCCAGCGAAGCGGGCCGGGATTTGCGGCTTGATCTCGGCATCAGGATCCACGTCTTCGGGCCCGAGGATTTCGCCTGATGTGGTCCGTGATCTCCGACGGGTACGACTATCTCTCGGCGCAGAGCGGGACCAGCCTGCTGCTGCTGTTCTGGGTGGTGGTGCTCTTCGAGGTGCCGCGTTACGTGCTGTTGTTCCTGACGGCGAGCGTGGTCGGCGTCCGCGGCTCGCTGCACCGCGATCGCGGCCCCTTCACCGGGCGCGTCAGCATGGTCATCGCCGGGCACAACGAGGCCGATGCCGTCCAGAAATGCGTGCGCTGCCTGCGCGAGCAGAGCCGGCAGCCGGACGAGATCGTCGTCGTCAGCGACGGCTCGACGGACGAGATGCCGGCGCGCTTGCGTGCGCTGCAGCGCCAGGGCCTGATCGACCAGGCGCACGTCACCGAACTGCGCGCCGGCAAGGCGGCGGCGACCAATCTGGCCAGCCGCCACGCCACTGGCGACATCCTGATCAATGTCGATCTGGATTGCAGCTTCGACCGCGACGCGATCAAGAACATACTCGTCCCGTTCGCCGATCCGCGCATCGGCGCGGTGTCGGGAAATCTGCTGGTGCGCGATCCGACCGCCAACGTGATCACCGCGTTCCAGGCGATCGAGTATCTGATCAGCATCTCGCTCGGCAAGATCGGGGCGCTGCTGACGGACCAGGTGGTCTGCGTGTCGGGGGCCTTCGGCGCGTTTCGCCGCGAGGCTCTGGCCAGCGTGGGCGGGCTCGATATCGGCGGCGGCGAGGATCTCGACTGCACCATCCGGATGCGCAAGGCGGGCTGGAGAATAGGCTTCGCGCCCGACGCCATCGCCTACACCCAGGTCCCGCCGACACCGACGGCGCTGATCCGGCAGCGCTTCCGGTGGGAGCGCGACGCGCTGCGGCTGCGCTACCGCAAGCACGCCGAGCAGATGAACCCGCTCTCGCGGCGGCTCGTCTTTTCCGAGTTTCTGCACGAGATGGAGTTCATCCTGTTCCACATCCTCGCCGCCGTCGCCATGCCGTTCTACATCGTCTGGCTGGTCCTCACCTATGGCGGCCTCGCACCGATGATCTTGCTGGCCGCGCAGAGCGCGCTCATCCTCCTGGACGGGCTCGCCTTCGCCATTGCCGCGATCACCACGCCGAAGGCGAAGAGCCTGGCTCTGCTTCCCTACATCGTCGGCTTCAGCCTCTTCACGGGGCTGTTCATGCGCTTCGTGCGGCTCGCCGCCTATCTTCAGGAATGGATCTTCGACGCCTCGTCGAAGGACACCTACGTACCGGAAAAAGTTCACTTGATGAGGAGGTGGTAATGGTGAAGGCACTTAGAAAACGGCCGCGGTTGGACACGCTCGTCAACGAGAAGCGGCGCGTCACCAACGTGGCCGGCCGGATGGTCTATCTCGCCCTGCTTGTCGCTTTTGCGCTCACCATACTCAATTACCTGTTCGGCGATTTCGTCTTTCTGCGCGCCGACGGATTGGTGGTGCGCGACCACATCGAGATCGCCTCGACCTATCTGGCGCGCGTGGAGGAGGTGGCCGTCAAGGAAGGGCAGCGGGTCAACAAGGGCGAGGTGCTGCTGCGGCTGCAATCGGCCGATCTCTTGGAACGGCTCGCCGATCTATCGGCGCGGCGGGCGCAACTGGCGGCGCGCGAGGTCGATTTCAAGACCCGCGCCGCAACCGTCTCCCAGCTTCTCCCCCTGGCGAAGCGGCGTCAGGTTCAAGCCAACGATACCGTCGATAAGTTCGAGCGGCTGATCAATTCGGGCCTGTCGACGGCGGCCAATTTCACCGACGTTCTGCGCAACAGCTACGACGCGCAGCAGGACCATGTGCGGCTGGCGACCCAGGACCGGGCGTTGCGGGGGGAACTGCTCACGCTCGAGCGGGCGCGGGGCGATGCCGATCTCGCGCTGGAGAACCTCAAGGCCCATTACGGCGACGGCGTTGTGCGGGCGATGGTGAACGGCTCGGTCGGCGCGACGGTTCCCGCCGTCGGTAGCGTCTACCGGCCGGGGGACCCGATCCTGTCGATCTATTCGGGCGAGCCCTACGTGCTCGCCTATCTGCCGCGCCGGTACTTGTTCCCCATTCGCGTGGGGCTCAAGGTCACCATTTCCGACGGAAAGCATCAGGCGACCGGCGTCGTTTCGGAAATCCTCCCTGTGACCGACGCGCTGCCAAAGGAGTTTCAGAACTCGTTCAAGCCGCGGGACCGCAACCAGCTCGCCAAGATCAGGTTCAAGGAAACGCCGCCCTTCCCGCTGCACGACAAGGTCGCGATCGAGCGCAGCTACGCGCAAGACCTGCACAGCTTGTACCGGACCGCGGCCGCCGAGCTCGCCCGCTGAAGCGGAGGATCGTGGCGGCGAGCCTCACTCGGCCGGCCGGACGCGCGCGGCGCGCTGGCGTCTGCGGGGTTTGCGCTTCGCGGGCTTCCTGGGCGTCCGCCTCTGCGCGGTTCCATGCGCCTCGCTGCTTACCGGACTTGCGAAATAGCTGTAGACCACCGGAATCACGAACAGGGTGAAGAAGGTTCCGACCAGCAGGCCGCCGACGATGACCCAGCCGATGTCCTGCCGGCTCTCCGCGCCGGCGCCGGTGGCGATGGCCAGCGGCACGGCGCCCAGCACCATGGCGCCCGTGGTCATCAGGATCGGGCGCAGGCGCAGCACGCAGGCCTCGGTGACGGCCTCGAAGGTTTCCCTGCCCGCTGCGCGTAGCTGATTGGAGAACTCCACGATCAGAATGCCGTGCTTGGTGATGAGCCCGATCAGCGTCACCAGGCCCACCTGGCTGTAGATGTTGAGCGTGCCGCCGCTCAGCCACAGCGTCAGCAGCGCGCCGGCCATGGAGAGCGGTACCGTCAGCATGATGATGAGCGGATCGCGGAAGCTCTCGAATTGGGCGGAGAGCACCAGATAGATGAAGGCCAGCGCCAGCAGGAAGGTCACGTAGATTTCGCTGGAGGATTCCTTGAACTCGCGGGATTCACCGGAATAGTCGATCTGGCCCTTGCCCTGCAGCACCTCCTCTGCGACGCCCTCGAGGAATTTTAGACCCTCGCCGATCGTGTAGCCCGGCGCCAGATGGGCGCTGATGGTGGCCGCGCGGAGCTGATTGAAGTGATTGAGCTCCTTCGGGGCGACCTGCTCCTTGATGTCGATCAGATTGGAGAGCGGGAGCATCGCGCCTTGACGCCCCCGCACGTAGATCCGGCGCAGATCCTCCGGGTTGTGGCGGTCCACGTCGGCGACCTGGACGATGACGTCGTATTGTTCGCCCTCGCGCTTGAAGCGCGTCACCTGGCGCCCGCCCAGCATAGTCTCCAGCGTGCGCCCCAGCGTGTCGATCTCGACGCCGACGTCGGCCGCCTTGTCGCGGTCGACGGTGATCTTGAGCTGCGGGGTGTTGAGCTTGAGGTCGGTGTCGAGATTGGCGAATCCCGGGTTGTCGCGCGCCTTGGCGAGCACGCCGTCGACCATCTCCTGCAGCTTGTCGTAGGACTGCGAGGTCTGGATGACGAAGGAGATCGGGTTGGCGCGCACGCTCTGGCCCAAGGGCGGCGGGCTGCCGGGGAAGGCGAGAGTTCCCGGTACCGCGAACAGCGGGCCCTGAAGCTCGAACGCGATATCCTGCTGGCTGCGGCTGCGCTCGCCCCAGGGCGTCGTCTTGACGAAGGCTATGCCCTGGGAGACGACGGGAAAGCCGGAGACGACGAAGTAACGGTCCACGTCCTTGGTCTTGGCGAAGATCGCCTCGAGCTGGCGCGCATATTTGTCGGTGTAGTCGATGGTCGCGCCCTCCGGCGCGGTGAAGAACACGACGATCGTGCCCTGATCCTCGTAGGGCGCGAGCTCCGACTTCAGCAGGTTGAAGAAGAGAACGCTCGAGGCGGCGACGGCGAGGCCGATCCCGAGCACCAGCGGGCGGGCGCCGAGCGCGCGGCCGAGCACGCCGCGATAGGCGGAGGTAAGCTGGCGAAGCGCGCTCTCGATGGCGAGATAAAAACGGCCGTGACGCTGGTGGGCCTTCAGTAGCTGCGAGCACATCATCGGCGTCAGCGTCAGCGCGACGAAGCCCGATACCAGAACGGCGCCCGCGAGCGTCCAGGCGAACTCGGTGAACAGCCTCCCGGTCGAGCCCACCATGAAGCCGATCGGCACGTAGACGGCGGTCAGCGTGAGCGTCATGGCGATCACCGCGAAGCCGATTTCGCGGCTGCCCGCGAAGGCCGCGTCCTTGGGGCTTTCGCCATCTTCGACGTGCCGGAAGATGTTCTCCAGCATGACGATGGCGTCGTCCACCACCAGGCCGATGGCGAGCACCAGCGAGAGCAGCGTCAGGGTGTTGATGGTGAAGCCGAGCACGAACATGATCGCGAAGGCGCCGATCAGCGAGACCGGAATGGTGACGACCGGAATGATCGTCGCGCGCAGCGTCCGCAGGAACAAGAAGATGATCAGGATCACCAGCACCAGGGCCTCGCCGATCGTCTCGTAGACGTTCTTGACCGATTCCTCGATGAACACCGACTTGTCGTGGGCGACTTGCACGTGCATGCCCTCGGGAAGCGCGTCGAGAATGGCGGGGAGCTCGTCCCGGACGGCCTGGGAGACGTCGAGCGGATTGGCCGTCGCCTGCTTGACGACGCCGAGCGCGATGGCGCTCTTGCCGTTGAAGCGGACGACGCGCCGCTCGTCCTCGGCTCCGATCTCGGCGCGGCCGACGTCGGAGAGCCGCACCAAATAGCCCTGCCCGTCCTTCACCACCAGGTCGTTGAACTGCTGCTCGGTCTGCAAGTCCGTCTCGGAGAGCACGGTGAACTCGCGCTCGACGCTCTCGACCCGCCCGGCCGGCACCTCCACGTTCTGCCGCCGCAGGGCGATCTCGATGTCCTGTGGCGTGAGGCGGTAGGCGGCTAGGCGCTCGGGATCGAGCCAAATCCTCATCGAATAGCGCCGCTCGCCGAAGATCCGCACCTCGGCGACGCCGGGGAGTATCTGCAGGCGGTCCTTGACGTAGCGGTCCGCGTAATCGGTGATCTCCAGCGGCGAATGCCGGTCGCTATAGAAGGCGAGATAGATGATCGGCTGGGCGTCGGCCTCGACCTTCTGGATCACCGGCTCCTCGATCTCGTCGGGCAGGTGGCCGCGCACCCGGCTGACGCGGTCGCGCACGTCGGCGGCGGCGGCGTCGGGATCGCGGGAAAGCTTGAAGCGGATGGTGATCTGGCTGCTCTCGGCGCGGCTGATCGAGCTGGTGAAGTCGATGCCCTCGATGCCGGAGAGCGAATCCTCCAGGACCTCGGTCACCTGGGTCTCGATGATCTCGGCGCTGGCGCCCTTATAGGTGGTCTGCACGGTCACCACCGGCGGATCCACGTTGGGATATTCGCGCACTGTCAGGCGCTGATAGGCGACCAGTCCGAGCAGCACCAGGATCAGGCTCATGACCGTGGCGAAGACGGGCCGGCGGATCGAGAGGTCGGAAACGGTCACGCTCGTCAGGCTCCCTCGACCTTGCCGATCACCTTCACCGGAGAGCCGTCGAAAATCTTCAGGTGCCCGGCGGTGACGACCACGTCATCGGGCTTCAGCCCCTCGACCACCTCGACCCTTCCGTCGCGGCGGATGCCTATTCTGACCTTGGTCTGCTTGGCCTTGCCGTCGACGATGGTAAAGACGAACTGGTCGTCGCCGCGCGGCATGATCGCCTGCTCCGGCACGGTGAGCGCCTTGGGTTTCGCGTCCAGCAACAGGTCGACCCGCGCGAACAGGCCTGGACGCAGCAGCTCCTCCTTGTTGTCCAGTATGGCGCGGATCACGATGCTGCGCCCCTCCACGTCGACGCGCGGATCGATCGCGTAGACCTTGCCCTCGAAGGAGCGGTTGGGGAAGGCGTCGACGCGGATATGGATGGTCTGGCCGGTGCGCACCGCCGAAAGGAACTGCTCGGCGACGCGGAAATCGACCTTGATCGATTCGATGTCCTCCAGGTTGAAGAGATCCTGCCCCACCGTGACGTAGTCGCCGATGCTCACCTGGCGCAGGCCGACGATGCCGGCGAAGGGCGCGGTGATGTGCATCTTTTCGAGCTTGACCTTGGCCAGATCGACGCTGGCGGCGGCGACGTCGAGATTGGAGCGCGCCTCGTCGCGGGCCCGCGCGGTGGCGACCTTGTTGGAATAGAGTTCCTCGGTACGCTTGTAATTGCGATTGGCCAGTTCGTGCCGCGCGCGGTCCTGGGCGAGTTCGGCCGTTGCGATCGAGTCGTCGAGCTTGAGCAGCAAGTTGCCCTTCTCGACGGGCTGGCCTTCCTTGAACCCGATCTCGACCACGCGGCCGGCGATCTCGGGACGGATGACGACGGACTCGTTGGAGCGCAGGCTGCCCACCGCGGTGACCCGCTCCGAGAGCGGGCCGACCGTCACCTGGGCGGCCTCGACGGGAACCGCCGGCCGGGGTGCCGATTGCGCGCCACCGGCGGGCGGGCGCGGCGAGCTCGCCACGATGACGATTGCCGCGATCGCGGCGAGGCCGATCAATGCGGCGGCGCCCCCGGCGACAGCGAGGGTCCTCGGCGGCAGGCCGCGCAGATATTTCCACGAACGATCGATAAGGTCCGAGCGCATGGTTGCAAATTAGACTGGACGGGCTAGTCTAGTAAACCGTATGTTTTTGTCAGTGTTACGTCAACCCAACGATTCCTGATGGCAGCGCCGGCAACGATCGAACCCGGCTGGCATGGGCCCCGGTCGAAGCGGAAGCACCAGGCGATCCTCGGCTCCGCGACCGAGGCTTTTCTGGAGGCGGGCTACGGCGCCACCACCATGGACGACATCGCCGCCCGGGCCGGGGTCTCCAAGCAGACGGTGTACCATCATTTCGGCAGCAAGGAGGCGCTGTTCTCCGCCATTCTGGAGGAGCGCTGCGCGCGCTTCCTCTCCTCCTCGATCCGTTCGGAGTCCCGCTCCGGCGATCTGGAGGAGGACCTGCGCGCCCTGGGCAGGGACTTTCTTGAGCGCGTCCTCTCGCCCTCCTCGCTCGCGCTGCACCGTCTGGTGGTGGGCGAGTCGGCGCGGTTTCCGGAACTCGGCCGCATCTCCTACGAATCCGCCCGCCGCCTGGTGAAGCGGCTCGCCGAATTCCTGGACACCCACGCCGGGCGCAACCGCCTCTCGATCGACGATACCGAGCTCGCCGCCGAGCAGTTTCTCGGCATGTTGCTCGGCCTTTTGCAATTGCGCGCGATCCTGTGCGGCGAGGCCGGCGGTTGCCTCTCGCGGATCGAGCCCCATGTCGATCATGCCGTCGCGGTGTTCCTCGAGGGCTGCCGCCGCGGCTGAGCCCGGCGGCGTCCGTATATCGCGCCAATAGCGGGGAGAAATGGTGGGCCGTTCCGGATCAAACTGGGCACCGGGTCTTGACTGTCTCGCTACGTAGTCGTGCTCTAAATTTGAGGACTGGTCAAAAGAGTAAGTTCTGGTGAACCGCCCACGAACGCGTAGAAAACCGGCCGGAACCGGCTTCAAAAGCGAAAGGACAAGCAATGGCAATTGCCAAGAACACGATTTGCCTATGGTACGAAAAGGACGCCGAGGCTGCAGCCCGTTTCTACGCCGAGACTTTTCCTCACAGCTCGGTGAGTGCCGTCCACCGTGCCCCCAGCGACTACCCGTCCGGCAAGGCGGGCGACGTGCTGACGGTCCAATTCACAGTCGCCGGCATCCCCTGTCTCGGCCTCAATGGCGGGCCCGCGTTCAAACATAACGAAGCCTTCTCGTTCCAGATCGCTACTGACGATCAGCAAGAGACCGACCGTTACTGGAACGCTATCGTCGGCAATGGCGGCCAGGAAAGTGCATGCGGTTGGTGCAAGGACAAATGGGGCGTCTCCTGGCAAATCACGCCGCGTGTGCTGACCGAGGCGCTGGCTGCCGGCGGCGGCGAAGCAAAGCGCGCGTTTGATGCCATGATGGATATGAAGAAAATCGACGTCGCGAAGATCGAAGCGGCCCGGCGCGGCTGAGGCTTGCCGCGCCCGCGCCCGGAAAGTTGACCCCGCCCATGCGTCTGCGGCAGGACGCCGTGCCAATGGAAGGGGGATTTGGTGGGCCGGTCGGGAACAAACTGGGCACTGGGTTTTGAGCATTCCAATCCCGGAGCGCCGAACTGCTCCGAGGGAGGGGCGTTAGCGTTTAGCCGCACCACCTGCGAACCGATCGGCGAGTGCTCCGAGCACGAACCCCCAGCCTTCTTGATGCCGATGGCCCATCTCGTCATCGGGAACATTGGCATGGAGAAGTGTGAGGAGGGTCGTATCTCCTTTGGTGCCGAAGGTGAGGGTCACAATCGACTCCAGCCCACGTGTCGCTTCGGAGACCCAGGTGTGTTGTATCCGCCGTGGGCGGTCGAGCACGATAAAGCGTCCGTAATGTGCCCAGTCATGACCTTCGAAATGGACCGCGTGATAGAAAAGCCCGTCAACCGCAGGGTTGATGATTGCCTTGACCACGCCGAACCACGGACTGCCGGGACTCTTGGGGTCCAGCCAAACGTCGAACACCTCGCTTGGCGTCGCAGCTATCGTCCGGGTCACCGTCAAATCCGTCGTCTTTATTCGCGTCTCCGTCATTTGTCTTTTCTCCTTTGCGCAAAGACCCTTTCAAGTCGGTCGAGATGTTGGTTCCAGAATCTTTCATAGGTGTGCAACCACCCCACGACTTCGCGCAACGGCTCGGCCTCGAATTCAATGATGTGGTCGCGGCCATGCCGCGTGCGCCGGATAAGGCCGGCGTCCTCAAGCACTTTCAGGTGTTTGGATACTGCGTTTAGAGACATCTCGAAGGGTTCTGCGATATCGGTGACGCGAGCGGGCCCGCCGGAAAGCCGAGCGATGATTGCTCGGCGAGACGGATGTGAAAGCGCAGAAAGAACAGGGGTCAACGTATCCATGTGAATATTCAACCATATGGTTGAATATAATTCAAATACTTTGAGCTTCGCTCGCGCGATAGCGATCGCGCGGAATGACCTCACGACGGCTTGTGCGCGCAATGTCACCCACCGGCGCCGGGCAGCGGGAGCAATCTGTGATGTACATTCCAGTGGTGGTGGTGCTTGCAGTCTGCAGCGAACTCGTCTCTGCCAGTATTTCCCTGATTGCCAGGGAAAATGCAGGGAATTTCATGCAATACGCTCCTTATAGGTCCCATCGCCTCTGCCTAAGACGCTAAAAAAACGACGATTTTTTTAGCAATACCCTAAACCCTGAAACAGGGAAATTTCTGCCTTCAACTGGGAATTCGGCATCCGGATCAGGGAAAGGATTAGTCGACGATGTCACCTGCGGATCGGTAAGACGCGGCACAAAATGATCAACCAGATGCGCCAGAGCCTCTCTTATGACCCGGCCGTCTGTCCCAAATGATATGACGACGGATACCCGCAACAGATTGAGACGGAGAACCGGTCATCAGGATATTATGTGGCTCGCTTGAGACCGATAATTCCTGCGAGCAGGAGGGTTCGTTATGGATGCACCAGAGCTGAGTCATGCGGCGGCGCTGATTGCCACGGCCTTTGTCGAGCGCGGAGAGGCGCAGACGCCCGAGGAGGCGGCGCGTATCTACTTTCGCTGCCTGAATGCCCTAGTCGCGGCGGCCCAAGAGCACGAAAATTTGCGGCGCAAGGCCGAGAGAATAGAACGGCAATCGAAGCCGTGGGATACGCCAAAGAAAACTGCTGATTAATACCGCGAATGACGGCCGCGATCATAGAAGGCGAGTTATCAAAGAGTCGGAGACGGGTTAGGCGGGCCGTCCACCGCAGACCGCCATCGGATTTGCCACTGATTATGTTCTCCACACTCGGACTCTGCATGCACCGCAGTGTCGGCGAATGGGCTCTTGGGTGACCGCCCCCCATTGATTGGCCCAGTTCCATTGTTAGTGCATTGACTGTCTCCG
>CAYVYD010000021.1:0-16964 GCA_964454415.1 uncultured Hyphomicrobiaceae bacterium
ATCGGCACACAGATTAGCGCCTATAAGGGAATCGCCAACCATAGATTATCTATTGGTGCCCCAGAATGCTTGCCAAAGCGTGAATCGCTGTACCGTTGTGGAAATTTAAATTTTTCCCCGGGAATCCGGTCGGTCAGCCGTCCTTCCTCAGCGCCTCTAGCAGCTTCAGGCTCGGAAATCCGTCGGCTTGCAGTCCCTTTTCCTTTTGCACCGCGCGAACCGCCTCGCGGGTTTTCGAACCGATGACGCCGTCGATGTCGCCTATGGAAAAGCCGCGGGCGACCAGGAGCGTTTGCAACTCGCGTCTCTGATCGCTGTCGAGTGGGCGTACGCCGTCGGGCCAAGGGCGCTCGAAGGCCGCATATCCCCGAATTCGATCCGAGAGATGGCCCACCGCCAGCGCGTATTTCGTCGCCGCGTTGTAGCGCATGATCGAGCGGAAATTCTGCAGGATAAGGAATGCGGGCCCATCGGCTCCCGCGGGCAGGTAAAGCGAAGCCCGATCGGTCTGCCGCGGAAAGGCCTTGCCGCGCACCCGTTTGATGCCAAGTTTTTTCCACTGGCCGAGGGACTTCACCACCCTGAGGCTGGCAAGCCGGTGGTTGAACCGGGCCGGCAGTTCGACCTCGTAGCCCCAGGTCTGGCCAAACTGCCAATTGGAACGCTTCAGGTAATTGGCGGTCGAGGCCAGGGCGTCGGGCACGGTGTCCCAGATGTCGCGTTTGCCGTCGCCGTCATAGTCGACCGCGTTGCCCATATAGGTGGTGGGGATGAATTGGGTGTGACCCATGGCGCCGGCCCACGATCCCATCATGCGTTCCGGCGTGGTGTCGCCGCGTTCCAGGATGCGCAGGGCGGAAATCAGCTGCTTGCGGCCAAACCCCGTTCGCCGCCCCTTATAGGCGAGCGTCGCCAAGGCCCGGATGACGTATTTATTGCCGGTGAAGGTGCCATAATTGGTTTCCATGCCCCAGATCGCGATCAGGACGTAGCGGTCGACCCCGTAGCGCCGCTCGATTTCGTCGAGCAGAGGCTTCAACGCGACGAGCTTCTTGGCGCCCTCGTCGATCCGCGTATCGGAGACCGCCAGGGCGATGTATTGGGAGACCGGCATCACGAATTCGGGCTGGTGGGCATCCTTCTCCCAGACTTCCGGATCCGGTTCGACGCCCTTGAAGGCACGGCGATAGGTCGCACGCGAAATGCCCGCCCGGCGTGCCGTCGGCCAAAAATCGTCGACGAATAGCTGGAAGCCGGCATCGCGCGCATGGGCCGGCGCGGCCGGCTGAAACGCGGCGAAGCTCAGCAACAACGCCGTCGAAACCCAGGCAACCGCGATGCCGAAGCGGCCGTTGGCGGTGGACGGCCCATGCCGCGATTTCACGTTATCGATCAAATGACGTTTCAGACTCATCATCCGTTGAGCTGATCGAATCGCATCCGCGCAAATTTAACAGGGACTATTTCCAAGGCCTAGCGGGCGCCGGTTTTTGCTTCGTTAACGCGACGATAAATTCAGTTGGACGCCGACTTGATGCGGTCGATGAAGGCGCGGCTCGGGTAGCAGGTCGGCTTCAGCCCCAGCTTCTTTTGATAGGCCCCGACGGCGACGCGGGTCTTGGTGCCGATCAATCCGTCCACGTCTCCGACATCGATACCGCTTTCGGCGATCCTCTGTTGCAGCAACTTCACGTCCTTGCGCCCGAACCCCGAAATTTTCGCCCAGCGACCCTCGAAGGCACCGCCGCCGTAAATTCTATCGGCCAGATGGCCGACATAGAGCGCATAGATATCTGCTTGGTTGTAGCGCTTGATAACGGCGAAATTGTTGATGGCGAGAAACGCCGGACCGAGGGTGCCGGCGGGCAGCACCAGGAATGCCTGTTCCTCCAGCCTGTCTTCGCCGAATTTGCGGTTGAAGGTTCGCTTCAGCCCCAGTTTAAGCCATTCGGCAATCGTGCGCTTGTTCGCGGGCCCGGCCAGCGTGCAGTCGAAATCGGCCGGAAGCCGCACCTCGTAGCCCCAGGTCTTGCCCGCTTCCCAACCGTTCTTCTTCAGAAAGTTCGCCGTCGAGGCGAGCGCGTCGGGAATGGTCTCCCAAATGTCCAGACGGCCGTCGTGATTGTAGTCGATGGCATATTTCTTGAAATCGCTGGGGAGGAACTGCGTATGTCCCATGGCGCCAGCCCACGAGCTCATCATCTTGTCCCGGGTGACGTGGCCCGCCTGCAGGATTTCCAGAGCGAGCAGCAATTCTTCCCGAAAATACTCCTTGCGCCGGCCGATGAAGGCCTGGGTGGCGAGGGCGCGGACGGCGTAATGCGGGATCTTGGCGTGGCCGAACCCCGATTCCCTGCCCCAAATGGCTAGAATGACGTTTTTTTGAACGCCGTAATCCTTTTCGATCTCGTCGAGCGTCTTCTTCCAGGTGCTGAGCTTTCCCTGGGCGATCTTGGCGGTCCTCGCCATCGACCGCTCGGGAATATAGTTCGACGGCCGTCCAAACTCGGCTTGCTGCTTGTCCTCTTTTTCGGACGGCGGAGGCGGAGGAGTCTCCGGCCCCAGTTTGGGAAGCACGAGATCCGGCAACGTCCAATCGGGCGTCACGTCGCGCATCGCCCCGTTGAAGGTGGCGTTGGAGATGCCGCGCGCGGCGGCCTCGCCGCGCAGTTGCGACACCCACATCGCAAATCCCTCGTCGAGGGACGCCTTGTATTCGGGCGAGAGCTTGACGGCCTCTGCCGAGACATCGTCCGCGGAGAAGGACGAGGTGGCCAACGCCAGCACGACTAAATGCCAACAGGCCAGCGACCGCCATAGACCGCCGCGTCGGGGCCGGCGCGTCGTGGCTTGATGGAGCCTGCCGATGATGAACATGTCGCCGTCTCGCATGGCGCTGCTTGCCCATTCAGGCAATAACAGAGCTCCGGGCCATGCTCAAGCGGGGAGCCGGGGGCGCGCATTGGCTAAAGACTGGCGACTGGATCGGCGGCAGCACTGTCGCGGCGCCGGCTGGTGCCCGTCGCGCGCTCGACCAAACGCCGTTCCCAGGCCAGCGCTTGGGAAACGACCGTCTCGAGGTCGTCGAGTTCCGGCCGCCACTGGAGCACGCGCTTGATGCGCTTGGCGTCGGCGACTATCGAGGCGGGGTCCCCCGGCCTTCTGCCGGTCTCCCGCACGTCGAAGTCGGCCGATGAAACGCGCTTCACGGTGGCGATCACCTCGCGCACCGAGAAACCGCGGCCGTAGCCGCAATTGAGAACCTGCGAACTTCCCCCCTCGCGCAAATAGGACAATGCGGCGCGATGGGCGCGCACCAGATCGGTGACGTGAATGTAATCGCGCACGCAGGTGCCGTCCGGCGTCGGGTAGTCGGTGCCGAAGACGTCGATGTGAGACCGCAGGCCAAGCGCGGTCTGGCACGCCACCTTGATCAGGTGGGTGGCGTTGGGCGTCGATTGGCCGCTTCGCCCCGCCGGATCGGCGCCGGCCACGTTGAAATAGCGCAGCGCCACGTAGCGCAGATCGTGCGCGGCCGCGGTGTCGGCAAGCATGATTTCGGTCATCATCTTGGACGACCCGTAGGGTGAAATGGGCGCGAGCTCGGCGTTCTCGCCGACGGGGCCGTGTTGCGGCAGCCCGTAGACGGCGGCGGTCGACGAAAATATGAAATGTTCAACTCCGCCCCGCACCGCGCATTCCATCAGCGCGCGCGAGGCCACGGTGTTGTTGGCGTAGTAGCCGAGCGGATCGGCGATGGAGTCCGGCACCACGATCGAGCCGGCGAAATGGACGATGGCGTCGATCTTCTTCTCGGCCAGGAGCTTCGTCACCAGGGCCTGATCGCCCGCGTCTGCGACCACCAAGTCCGCATGACGCGGCACCGCCCATTCGAATCCGGTCGAGAGGTTGTCGAGCACGACCACGTCCTCGCCGGCATCGAGGAGGTCGATCACCATGTGACTTCCGATGAACCCCGCTCCACCGGTGACCAGAACGCTCATATTCGGCTCCAAAACGATCAAAAAAAAGCTTTTCGAAACGCCGGCATGGTAAGTGAAATAGGTTTCGCGACCGTAACCTTCATCGGGCAGGGCTGCAGGGTGCCGTCCCGATCCGCCAATCGCCGGCGTATGATTCCTCGCAGCTTCTGAAAAGTCATGTCAAAGCCCGTTCGAAAAGCCGTGTTCCCCGTCGCCGGTCTGGGCACCAGATTTCTGCCGGCGACCAAGGCGATGCCCAAGGAGATGTTGACGGTCGTCGACCGTCCCATCATCCAGCATGTGGTCGACGAGGCAAGGGCGGCTGGAATCGAGCATTTCATCTTCATCACCGGCCGCAACAAGAGCGTGATCGAAGACCATTTCGACAAGCAGGTCGAGCTCGAGGAGGTGCTGCGGGAACGGGGCAAGACCGCCGAATTGGAGCTGCTCGCCCGCGATCTGCCCGCGCCCGGGCAAATGAGCTTCACCCGCCAGCAGTCGCCGCTCGGTCTGGGGCACGCCATCTGGTGCGCGCGCGAGCTCGTCGGCAACGAACCGTTCGCCTTGCTGCTTCCCGACGTTTTGGTGCAGACGCGCGGCCCAGGCTGCCTTGCGCAACTGCTCGCCGTCTACAACAGGCACGGCGGCAACGTGATCGCCGTGGAGGAGGTCGCCGACGAAGACCTCGGCAGCTACGGCGTCGTCGACGTCGAGCAGGAGGAGGGAGCGGTCTATTCCATCGAGGGAATGGTCGAAAAGCCTTCGCCGGGGACGGCGCCGTCCAATCTGATCATCATGGGCCGCTACGTGCTGCAGCCGGAGATCTTCGGCATTCTGGAGGCGGGCGAGACGGGTGCCGGCGGCGAAATACAATTGACCGACGCGATGCTAAAGCTGCTCGCGGATCAATCCTTCCGCGCCCTCAAATATGAGGGACGCAGCTTCGACTGCGGTTCCAAGGTCGGTTTTCTCACCGCCAACGTCGCATTCGCGCTGGAACGCGAGGAGGTCGGCGCGCAGTTCCTGGCGGAGCTGAAAAAGCTGATCTAGATCCGCCTCAACGCCGCAGGCGAAGCCCCAGCCGAAACTCGTTTTCGCTGTAGCCGCTGCCGGGATTATTGCTTGAGTAATCGGTGAACTCGTAGCCGGCGACGAGGCCCACCGACCGGTTCAGCAGATATTCGCCTTCCACCACCACCTCCAGCGTTTCGTCCTCCTGGTCGGCGCTCGCGTAATCCTCGAGCTCATAGGTGACGCCCGCCGTCAGGATCAGGTTGCGGCGAAAGGCGTGCTCCACTTCGAGCCCAACCGTTCGCACGAGCGATCCGATCGAGTCGTCCAAAATCGTGGTCTCGACATCGAATCCGGCATCGAAGCGCACGCTCGTCAGGGGGCTGATGGCCCAGACCACGTTGGCCGCCAATATGGCGCCTTCGATCCCCTGCAGCGTTCCGTTGTCGGGCAGTTGCTGGGCGAAGCCCGCGCCGATTTCGCCGGTGATCGTGCCGCCGATGTCGAGCGATAGGCCGCCGAGCGCCGCCCAGCCGTTGGAGTCCAGCAGCAGGCCAGCGGCATTGGGGCGGGCCATCTCGATCTCGTTGCCCCGCCCTTCCGTATAGATCGCCACGCCCGGCTTCAGCTCATAGGAGAGCCTGCCGATCATTTCCCGTTCGGTGTTGTCGCGCGCCGCGTTGTTGAAGGTGCCCCCACCCACCAGGGAAACATCCTCGAATTCCTCTTGGGTCAGCTCGCCGCGCAGCCTGGCCGTCAGCCGGTTGAAGGAATGATCGATCTGGACGCCACCGCTTTTCGTCGTTTCGGTCGGACGCTGGGCGACGTTGTTGGGGACGTTTACGTCGCCGCGGCTCTCGGTATCGGTCACATATGAGGCCTCGCCGCCGACGGTGGTGCGCCGTCCGATGTCGAGGCGGCCGCGCAGTCCGGAATCTATGTTCTCCTGGTCCTCGGAGGTGAATTCATCCTGCAGGACCTTCTCGTACCCGAACGTGCCGATGAGGGCATGCCGGGACCAGTCGGAGCGAAGCTCGAAGCTCGGCGTCAAATCGGTCGACCAATCCGAGCGCTTGACCGTCGAAGAGGTGAAGACGTTGTCGGTGTAGCCGCGGTCCACCTCGAACTCCGGAAACAGCAGGAAACTCCCCAGGCGAATGCCGAGCGGATCATAGGGTCCGGGTTCCGCCTCATCGCGGCGCAGCCGCTGGGCGGCGAGCATCTCCTCCTCCAGTTCCTCCGGCAGCACGTCGGATTGGAGATCCTGGTCCTGGGTCAGCTCCCGCAGCGCGTCCTGATCCCCGGCCTGGTCCTGGTCCTGGCGGGGCGCGGAAGTCCCGCCGTCGCGGCCGGCGTCCCGTTGGCGGGCGTCTTCCTCGTCGTCCTCCTCATCGTCGGTACCATCAGCGTCATCCTGCCCGGCATTGTCGTCGCTCAGCAGCGTCTGGGCTCGGGCGGGCGACGGCGCCACGATGGCAAGCCCGGCGGTCGCCAGGCTCATCGCGACCAGCAGGTGCAGAAGGAGAATGCGAACAGCCAACAGCAGCCACCTCGAACAACGGATTTGTCGGGCCGGTGGCCCGGATTGTCGGGGAACGCAGTACCGTTGATCGGGTGAGCCTAGAGTGACTAGGGTTAAGGAGCCGTTTACCATAAACGGTTGGGCGGGCTGTCCCGCCGCGTAACCACATGGCGTTTTCTGCGGAACTTGGCTTCAAATTGCGCTAGATAGCTGTTGTCGGGGATGGGGAGCAGGCAATTGTGGGCAGTTCTGCGATGTTGAAGACTCCGCAAGTCCGGGATCGGGCGAAGGTCGAGCAGGCGATCGATTCCGCCAAACGTACGCTCGATCTGGAATCCCGCGGTCTCGAGGCGTTGACGGCCGCCCTTGGCGACGGCCTGGCGGGCGCGTTTGCGGAAGCGATCGGCATTCTCGCCAATATCAAGGGCCGCGTCATCGTCACCGGCATGGGCAAGAGCGGCCATGTCGGTCAGAAAGTGGCCGCCACGCTCGCCTCGACCGGCACGCCTGCCTTCTTCGTGCATCCGAGCGAGGCGGGCCACGGCGATTTGGGCATGATCACGCCCGAAGACGCCGTGCTCGCCATTTCCTGGTCCGGCGAGACCATCGAGCTCACCAGTCTCATCGATTATTCGCGCCGCTTCCGGGTGCCCCTGATTGCGGTCACCTCCCGCGGCGACAGCACCCTCGCCAATGCCTCCGAAGTCACCCTCACCCTCCCCCAGGCCAAGGAGGCGTGCCCGCACGGCTTGGCGCCGACCACTTCTACGGTGATGCAATTGGCGCTCGGCGATTGCCTGGCGATCGCGCTGCTGGAAAGCCGCGGCTTCACCGCCAAGGACTTCAAGGTTCTGCACCCTGGCGGCCAGCTCGGCGCCAACCTAAAATTCGTCGGCGACATCATGCACAAGGCAGACCGGCTTCCTCTCGCCGGACAAGACGCCGCCATGGGCGAGGCGCTCGTCACCATGACCGAGAAGAGCTTTGGATGCCTCGGCATCACCGGCGCCGACGGCACGCTGGTCGGCATCATCACCGATGGCGACCTAAGGCGGAACATGGGACCGCGGCTTCTGTCCATGACGACCGGCGACATCATGACGCCCGACCCCAAGGTCGTGGCGCCCGACACGCTGGCCAGCGCCGCGCTCGAGGTGATCAACAGCTCGAGCATCACCGCGCTCTTCGTGGTCGAGGAGGGCCAACCGGTCGGAATCGTCCACGTGCACGACCTGCTGCGCACCGGCGTCGCTTAGGACGGCCCGTCGCACCGGCCTTAGGGCGGCGGTTAATCTCACCTTAGGACTAAGGCTGGATCATTGGTCCCGCGCTCGCGCGCGGTTCTGGGGGCAGGTAATGCGTTGCGGTCTAACGGCGGCTTCAAGTCGCGTTCTCGCCGTCGCCATCATGGCGTCGAGCGTTTCGGGGTGCGGTGCCGTCGGCGTGGTCGGCACCGCAGCCAACGTCACCTACGAGGCGACCAAGACCACCGTCAAGGCGGCCGGCGGCGCCGTGAAATGGGCGTATAGGGGCGTGCGCAACGTGGCGCACAAGGTATCGGGCCACGACGATGACGAGGATGCCGGGAGCCAAACCGCGCAGCAAGACGAGAACCACGACTCGGTCCACACCGGATCGACGTCCACCGTCCGGCTTCCTGAGGTGGTCAAGCGGCAATGACATGGGCGCGGCGGCACCTGAATTGAGCCTCCTGGGCCGGGGGTACCCGTTTCGTGGCTCCCTCATCGGTTGATCTGTTCGTCGTCGGCGGCGGCGTCAACGGCGCGGCGGTCGCCCGCGACGCGGCGGGCCGGGGCTTGCGCGTCGCGCTCGCGGAGCGTCATGACTATGCCGCCGCCACCTCTTCGGCCTCCTCGAAGCTCATTCACGGTGGGCTGCGCTATCTCGAAAGCCTCGAATTCGGCCTGGTTCGCGATTCCCTGATCGAACGGTATCTGCTGCTCAAGGAGGCGCCGCATCTGGTCCATCCCCTGCGGTTTCTCGTTCCGGTGACGGAGGGTCAAGGACGCCCCCCCTGGCTCGTCCATCTCGGCCTCAAGCTCTACGACCTGCTGGCGGGAAGGAGATCGCTTGGCGCCAGCGGGCGCCTGGGACCGGAGCAGATTGCCGAATTGCCGCGGTTGCGGAAGGACCGGCTGACGGCCGTCTTCCAGTACCAGGACTGCCGCACCGACGATTCCCGCCTGGTCCTGGCGTTGCTGCTCGATGCCCGCGAGCGCGGAGCCGATGTCGCCAATTACCGCGAGGTTCTGCGTATCACGGCCCGTCGGACCGGTTACCGCGTCCTCGTCGCCGAGCAGGGGCGGCGGCGCGAATTCGACGCGCGCTTCGTGGTCAACACGGCGGGCCCATGGGTGAACGCGGTCAACCGATTGTGCGACAAGCCGCCGCCCGAGCTTCCGCTGCGGCTGGTCCGCGGCAGCCACATCGTGCTCGCCATGCCGAGCCCCGCTCAAGAGGCGGCCTACACGCTCCAGAACGAGGACGGCCGGGTCGTGTTCGCCCTCCCCTGGCTCGAGGGGCGCTATTTGGTGCTGGGGACCACCGAGGTCCCGCAGGAGGGCGACGCGTCGAGCGCGGCCTGCGGCGAGGAAGAGCGCGATTATCTGCTCTCGGTCTACAACCGCTATTTCGATCA
The DNA here is from genome assembly GCA_964454415.1 of uncultured Hyphomicrobiaceae bacterium. Lineage (GTDB taxonomy): Bacteria > Pseudomonadota > Alphaproteobacteria > Rhizobiales > Methyloligellaceae > JAJFHN01. The sequence continues at coordinate 9,176 of CAYVYD010000021.1, forward strand.
TCCCCGGGGACCAGCCTCGGCGCGGCACGTGATTACGAGCTGGTCGGGAGTGCGCGCGCTCGTCGATAGCGGCCAAGGCAACCTCAGCCGGATCACGCGCGGCGCCGGCTTCAGCCATGTGTCGCAAGGTGCGGGCGGCTTCATTTCCGTCTATGGCGGCAAGCTCACGACCCACCGCAGCCTGGCCGAAGAGGTGATGACGAGGCTCGGGCGCTTGGGCGCGGTGACCGGGCCGGCCTGGACCCGGGGAACGCCGCTCCCCGGCGGCGCCCTGACGCGCGGCGAGCTCGCCGTTCTCGCCGATGATGGCCCTGAAACGGTGGACCTCGCAACGCGCCGGCGCTGGGTCTTCACCTATGGCGACCGCACGCGCCTTCTCTACGACGCGATCGAAGGCGATCCCACCCTGGCGAGGACGGTGGCGCCGGGGATTGCGGAGGCCGAGCTGGTGCACGCGCGAGAGCGCGAGGACGCGCGGAGCGCGGAGGATTTCCTATACCGCCGCACCAAGCTCTTCATCGATCAGACCGCCTCGGGGCGCGCGGAGGTCGAGGCCTGGTTCGCCGGGAAAAGCGGCTAAATGTCCAGGCATGGTAAACGGTTCGTTACGTCGAAACCCGCGCATTGGTTCCGATCATTAGTTATTTTAAAGCAGCGATAACCATGATCATGTCTAGGCTAGATGTATTGATATCTGAATTACTCTTTAAAGCTTGGCGCACTTCCATTGCGCGCCGCCTGAAGGCCGGACCGTCGGCCCGTTCGCGCTCGAAAGGTTTAGCGATTATTTAGCTGATCGCCCCTTACATTCGAAATCCATTCCGTGGGGGAATGGTCCCAAGTTTTGGTCTGGTTTTGCGTCGGGGCACATCATGGATATCGCAACAATCGCTGGAATTCTGGCGGGGTCGATCGTCGTCGCCGTCGCCATTCTCATTGGCGGCGACGCGGGGACCTTTCTCAATCTCCCCTCCATATTGATCGTCGTGGGCGGCGGGTTTGCCGCCACCGTCATCCGTTTTCCGCTGGCCAATGTCCTGAGCGCCCTGGTTCTGGGCGGCAGGGTCGCCTTCACGCACAAGAACACCAATCCCAAGGAAATGATCAATGTGATCGCCGATTTGGCGATGATCGTCCGCCGGGACGGACCGCTGGGCCTGGAGAAGGCGGAGATCGAGAACGACTTTCTCAAGAAAGGCGCCCAATACGTCGCCGACGGCTACGACGAGCAGCTCATCATCGAAGCGCTCGAGCGGGAGCGCGACCTCAATCTGCAGCGGTTGGACGAGGGGCAACGCATCTACAAGGCGATCGGCGACGCCGCGCCGGCATTCGGCATGATCGGCACGCTGGTGGGTCTGGTGCAGATGTTGAGCACCATGGACGATCCCTCGACCATCGGTCCCGCCATGGCGGTCGCCCTGCTGACGACGCTCTACGGTGCCGTCATCGCCAACCTGATCGCGCTGCCGATCGCGGATAAGCTCTCGGCCAAGATGCTGATCGAGGAGGTCAGCCAGACCCTCGCGATCGACGGCGTCCTGCAATTGCGCGCCGGCAAGAACCCCAACCTCATCCGCGAGCTGCTGGTCGCCTATCTGCCGGAGAAGCAGCGCGCGCAGATGTTGGCGGCCGCGCCCGCCTAGACGGGCCAATCCGGCGACCGAGGAGGCATGGCCATGGCAACGAAGCAACAAAAGAGCAGCGGACCGCCGGAATGGCTGGTGACGTTCGCCGACCTGATGTCGATTCTCGTCTGCTTCTTCGTGCTGCTGATTTCGTTCTCGATCCAGGACAAGCAAAAGCTTCAGGTCGTGGCGGGTTCGATGCGCGAGGCGTTCGGCATCAAATACGTCGCCCGCAAGGCCGGCATGATCGAACGCGAGGGATCGCCGGCGCGCGATTACGTGCGCTCGGTCTCGCCGATCATGCGGGACAACGATTCCGACTTCGCCGCCGAGCGGCATGACGAGCGCCGCAAGCAGGGTCCCGAAGCCAACACGCACGATATCGAAAAGACCGATATCGAACGCCCGCGGCAATTCGCGCTGGCGGCCGCCTCGCTGCGCCAGGCATGGCGCGAACTGCCTGAGATCAACGAGCTCTCGGACAATCTGATGGTGGAGGAAACGCCCCAGGGTCTTCAGATTCAGTTGGTCGATCAGGAAGGGCGGTCGATGTTCCCTTCCGGATCGCCCGAGCCCTATGAGCGCACGCGCGCGATTCTGGCCAAGATGGCGCCGGTGTTGAAGTCGCTTCCCAACCGCATCGCGATCACTGGCCACACCGACGCATCGCGGCTGTATGACAAGCCCGGATACGCGCTGTGGGACCTTTCGGCCGACCGCGCCAAGATGGCGCGGCGGATTCTCGCCGCCAACGGCGTGCCGCACGACCGGTTCTACGCGGTTACCGGCCGCGCCGACTCCGAACCGCTGTTTCCGGAGGATCCCTTCCTGGCGTCCAACCGGCGCGTCTCCATCCTGATCATGCAGGAGGCGCCGCCGCTTCCCGTCGACGCCACCCCTTGAGGCGCGGCGCCGGGCTTCCGCTCTCGTCCTAAACCCACCCCTTCAGCTCGCGTTCGACCATGGTGCGGATGACCCGCATGCCGGGGGCGGACGCGTTGAGACAGGGGATGAACAGAAATTTTTCGCCGCCATGCTCGCGGAAGATTTCGCCCGCGCCGATGGCGATTTCCTCCAGCGTCTCGAGACAATCGCTGACGAAGCCTGGACACAGGATCGCCATCCGCTTGATGCCCGAGCGGGCGAGGTCGCGCACCGTATCGTCCGTATAGGGTTGCAGCCACTCCTCCGGTCCGAACCGCGACTGAAACGTCACGCGCAGCTTCCGGTCGCCCCAGCCGAGCGCCTCGCCCAGCGCCCGGGTCGTTCTCTGGCAGTGGCAATGGTAGGGATCCCCCTTGCGGAAATAGGACTGGGGAATGCCGTGATAGGAGGTGAGGACCACTTGGGGTTGCCAGTCGACTCGGGCGAGCGCGGAGCGGACCGATGCGGCAAGCGCCGCGATATAGACCGGTTCCTTGTAGTAGGGCGGGACGATGCGGATCGCGGGCTGCCGACGCCAGCCCTTGAGGGTGTCGAAGATCTCGTCGCTGACGCTCGCGGTCGTCGAGGCGCTGTATTGGGGATAGAGCGGAAATATCAGGACGCGCTCGCAACCCGCTTCCTTCAGCGCCTCCAAGCGGGACGAGATCGAGGGGTTTCCGTAGCGCATCGCCCAATCGACGATGAGGCCCGGTCCGTGCTTGGCCAGGGCGGCTCGAAGCTTTTCGGCCTGCGCGCGGGTGAAGGTGCGCAACGGCGATTCGTCGAGCTCCCTGTTCCAAATCTTGTCATAGGCTTCGCCCGAACGCCTTGGCCGCCGCATCAGAATGATGCCGTTCAAAACGGGCCACCAGATGATTTTTGGCCACTCGATCACGCGCGGGTCCGAGAGAAATTCTCGCAGATAACGCCGCATCGATGCTGGGTCCGTGGCGTCGGGGGTTCCGAGATTGACGAGCAGCACGCCGACCTTGCCGATCTTCAACTCGGGATGACCCTTCGGCGCGTGGCGAGGATCGAGCGCAAATCGGGCGCCTCTTTTCGCCCGTCCCTTGGATCGTGTCGCAACCGGCTTCGCCATCGGCGCCTTACATAATGCAATCCGGTCCCCGGCCCAAGGGCGCGACGCCGAAATTGCGGTTTTTTGAAAAGTCCACTGCCCCGGTTCGGTTCGCGCCGCCTCGCGCTCCCGGTGTTAGCGGATGATTCATTCGCATGGGTTAACTTTAACCGCTCGGGCAGGAGGCACGGGGTCATGGGCAGGTTCGAGAAACGCTCGCAAGTGCGGCATAAAGCCCTCGTTCCCGCATTCGCTTCGGATCTGGATGAAACGTTCCAGTTGCGCTGTTTCATCCGCGACTTCAGCGGCGACGGCTGCCAATTGGTGACAAGCAGCGTCTGCGACATACCCGATGTGTTTCATCTGACACCCGAGGGCTTCGATCTTCCCCTTTGCGCCCGGGTGATGTGGCGCGACCGCAAGTCCATCGGTGTGCGGCTATCGTCCGAAGATCCTAGCCCGGAGGCTGTTTCGGCCGGCGCGTTGCTCGCGCAACGCCGATGGAACGATGACCGCGTTCTGGTGCTGGGGGACGAGAAGGGGCGGCCGATGGGCTATCTGGAGCGCATGAAGGTCTATTTTTCGCCCCGCGACCCCAAACCCCTCACCGAATAAAAGGGCTTCCGCGCGCCCGGCACGTCGTCGCTATCGCGCTTCGGCGCGCGCCAATCCGATCGTTCCGAAATAGGCGATGCTGCTGGTCGCCGTATCGTCGGAATCGCAGAAAAGCGCCGCAATGGTGAGCCGGGCGTCCTCGCTGCGCCCGGAAATCCGTTCATAGAGATCGACCAGGTCGACCATTTCGGCGATCCACTTGCCGACGTCGCGGCGGCCGCTTTGGGCGACGTAATGCGGAAAACCCTTGATGTATTTGTACTCGCCGGGCTGGAAGACGCCGTTGCTCCAGATGATCTCCATCGCGTGGTCGCCGCCTTCGCTGTCGGCGAAACGGAGAAACAACCGCGCTGGATGGTCGTCGCCCGCAACGGTGCGCTCGTCGAGGTCGCTCACGATCGGCTTTTCGACCAACCACGTCCACTCGAGCTTGGGAAATTTGCGGATGTCGATATCGGTGTAGCGGCCGAAGATTGATCCGCTTGCCTCGGTCTCGCAGCGGATCGCGGGTCTCCCTTCCTTGACCGTTTGGCTGACCAGCATCGGCCGGCGCAGCAGAAATTCGTGATGGAACCAGCCCTTGGCCGGCGGGTCTACGTGAATGGAGGCGGAGGCGTCCATCAGGACGACTCGGTCGGCATCGGGGGCGGCGGTGAGCGGATTGGTCGGCCGGTCGAGATCGGACCGCGCGAAAACGATCCAGATCAGAACCGCGGCGACGAATAGAATAGCGAGTATGGCGATCATGCGCATCGAGCATCGCCGCGCCAGGGCGTCGGCAAGGAATTACTCGAACAGCATGTAATAGCCGTACGCCAAAATCAAAGCCGGAATTGCCGAGTAGACCGTCGCCAAGAGGGCCGCGCGTGGGGCCAGGGCAAGTGCGGGGAACAGCGCGTCGCCGTCATTGGCGATGGCGTTTCCGAACTGTGCCGAGAGCGGAATGGCGCCCGTCAGGTAGAGCGTCGTGACGACGATCTGCGGTCCGCAGCCGGGAATGAATCCGATCAGGATCGCGACCATGGGCACCAAGGGCTGCCAAACCTTGAGCCAGTTTTCTATGCCGGCGCCAGCGAAATGCTCGCCGAGCTGGTAGGTCAGAAATCCGAGCACGACCCAGCTCGTGACGAAGTTGGTATCCTTGATAACGCGCTGCGATGTCGTGAAGGTGGCGGTGTCGGTGTCGTGCTGGCCGATATGGGCGTTTTCCTGTTTTGAGGATGCCCACATGAGGAGACACATCACGCCGGCAAGGACCCCGAACCAGTGGGTCGGCGACAGGCCGGCGAGCGGACCGAAGAGGGCGTCGGTGTCGAGCCGCAGAGCCACGAGCAGGCCCAGTACGGCGCCGGGCGCCGCCAGATAGATCCAGGCGTTGTTCGCCAAGCGCCAGATCAGGGGTTCCCTCACAGGGTGGCGATTTCGCGACTCGGCCCGCGGAAGGGCGGTTTGCGCCTCTTGCCTGACGCGCATGAAATCGGCGCCGTGAATGGCGTCGATCGCCCAACCGGAAAGCGTGCCGATGGTGAATCCGGTCGCCATCATCATCAGGCCCGTCATGGGCTCGCGGGCGAGGAGCAGGAACGCCGCATCGCCCATCGTCGCGATCAGCACGGCGACGACCGAACCGAAGGAGACGAATCCCTTGGTGTATTGGGTGACGACGATGATGGCGCCGCCACAGCCCGGCATGGCGCCCAAAACCGATGCGATCGGCGCCTGGAAATACCGCGCGCGCGCCATGGCGCGCCCAAGGTCGAACCGAAAGGCATTCTCGAACACATAGACGAGGGTGAGCGTAGCGGCGACGAACACGGTCACCTGCAAATAGGCTTCCGAGATGGCGGTGAACAAAATCTGCCGCAGGTCGGGCGAACTCGACCCGATCGCCACAAGGACGAGCAACAGACCGATACGCCAGGCATTGGCAGGCAAGCCCACGCCTGCCCATGCGAGCGCGCGGCGGCCGGTGTTGAGAACGAGTTCGGTCACGGTGTCTTCCGGTGCGAAAGTTCGGTGTCGTGTGGTCGCCCGCGCGGTGATCGCGTCTTGTAAAATGATTATAGGAATGATTTGCAATAAATGCAATTGGGAACCGTTCGCAACTATGGATTCCGGCTGGAAATCGGGGCGTCGCGAGGCCTTACCGTGGGCTGTCGCGGCGGGAGACGCGACCCGCGGAGCGGCTCAGAAATTGGTTTTGAAAAATTTGAGCAGCGTCTCGTTCAAATCGGGCCACGAGGCGTGCGTCTTATCGGTTTCGCAGTAATAGGTGCGTGCGCCCGTCGGGCAGTTGTCGAATTGCTTGCACTTCGGAAAGTCGTCCGAGTCCGAGAGCCGCGGCTCGCATTTGTTGCATTGGGCCCACCAATTGGCGGCGTCCCTTCCCCAACCGGGAAAGAGTTCGTCATTGGCGCCGTGGATAACCATCACGGGAAGCGACTTGGGACATCCGTATTCCGCCATGTCGCCGCCTTTGATGCCGGCCGCGCTGGGAGCGATGGCCGCGGCTTGGCCGCGCGTCTTGGGCAGGAAGCTTACCGCGTTGGTCACCAGGCCGCCATTGCTGTGGCCGGTGAAGAAGATGCGCTTGTCGTCGATGCACCAGCGCCCCTTCACGAGCGAGGGGATGGTCGCCTGATCCTCGTAGGAGTCCATCGAGAGGGGGGCGCTGGCGACAAAGGCGAGCACGAAGCCTTGAGCCGTTGCCTTCCGCGTCAGTCGCGTCAAGGACTCGTTGGCCGAGTCGGAAAATCCGGCCGGGGCGAAAACGACGATTAGGGGATGCGGGACGTCGGCGCGGTAGTTGGAGGGCGTGCGCACATGGAAAGCGGTGCCCTTGGCCGTCTCCATCTGCCCATCCTCGGGCGGCGGCTGCGTCTTGGCGCCGCCGGCGCAGGCTCGACCGGCGGCGGGCGTCGAATAGGCATAGGTCGCCGGCGTCGTCTGTTTACGGGTCTCGGCGATGACGTCCCACACCCGTTTGCCGAGGACGGCCGCGCCGATACCGACGATGGCGACCACGATGAGAAGGATGAGACGGCGAGGTCGCATTGCACCAGATCTTTCCGATGTTGATTGGCGCGGCGGCGCTCGGCCGGCTCGTCCTCAGCCGAAGCCGCCGACCGAAGGGAGCCGCTGCCTATCCGCTCGCCGGCTTGTCGAATTGCGCCTTCGATTTGGCCCCGTTCTTCTTGTGAACCTTGACTTTGCCGACCTTGTCGCCGTCGCCGGCGTCTCCCGCCTCTCCCATCTCGAGTTCCTTGAGGCGCATCTTGGCGTTCTGCTCGACACTTTCGAGGTCGGTGTAGCTGGCGTCGATGTCCCGGCGCATGGCGTCGAGTTCCGCCTTTCGCTCGCCGATCTTCCAAATCAGATAGAGCAGCTGAGCCTCTTCGCCGGTGTCGGTTTCATAGAGCCGCAGCAGCTTGTCGCAGTCGCGCAAACTCAATCCGATGCGTTTACCGCGCAGAATGAGGCGCAGCCTGGTGCGCTGATAGGCGTCGTATATGCGCCTGCGGCCACGCCGCTCGGGCGACAGCAG
>CAYVYD010000022.1:0-8936 GCA_964454415.1 uncultured Hyphomicrobiaceae bacterium
GAGGCGTGCTCGACGAGCCGCTCCAGGAAGGCGCTGCATTCGTCGAGCTGGGCCACCTCGACGAATTCGTCCGCCGTGTGCGCCTGGTCGACATGGCCCGGCCCGCACACCACGGCGGGTGCGTCCGCCGCCTCGAACAGCCCCGCCTCGGTGCCGAAGGAGACGGCGTGGAGCTCGTTCTGCTCGGCGAGCTTGAGAGCGAGCGAGACCGCTTCGGAGCCGTCGCTCGCGGCGAAGGAGGGCACCTCGTTGCGCTTGCTGGTCTCGATCGCCGTCTCGGGGCTGGTGGCGCGCATGGCGGGCAGCAGCGTCTCGTTGGCGAACGCCTCGAGCCGTCGCTCCACCTCCCGCGGGTCGGTCGCCGGCACGGCGCGGAACTGCCAGGTCAGGCGGCACGACTTGGGCACGATGTTGACCGCCTCGCCGCCCGCGATGGTCGAGACGGTGAGCGTGGTGTAGGGCGGGTCGAAGCGGGGCCCGTCCCGGCGCTCGCGCAGCTCGGCGGCGAGCCGCTCGATCTCGCCGATGAAGCGGCCGGCGAACTCGACCGCGTTGACGCCCAGATGGGGCATCGAGTTGTGGGCGGCCCGCCCGGCGAACTCGGTGGTGAAGGCGTGGATTCCCTTATGCGCGTTCACCACCTTCATGCCGGTCGGCTCGCCGACGACGACGATCGCCGGTTTCGGCAGGTGGCGGCCCAGTTCGGCGATCAGCGAGCGCACGCCGACGCAGCCCACCTCCTCGTCGTATGAGAAGGCGAGGTGGATGGGGCGGGCGAGGTCGGCCTCGACGAAGGCGGGCACGGCGGCGAGCGCGCAGGCGATGAAGCCCTTCATGTCGCAGGTGCCGCGGCCGTAGAGCTTCTCCCCCTCCTCGCGCAGCTCGAAGGGATCGCTCGACCAGGCCTGGTCCGTCACCGGCACCACGTCCATGTGGCCGGAAAGTGCGATGCCGGCCTTGCCGGCGGGGCCGATGGTGGCGAACAGGTTGGTTTTGTCGCCGCGTGCGCTCTCGACGCGGCGAGCCTCGATGCCGTGGCCCGCCAGATAATCGGCGATGAAGTCGGCGATCGGCAGGTTGGACTTGTGGCTGGTGCTGTCGAAGGCGACCAGGCGGGCGAGCATCTCTTTGGGCGAATAGCGGTCGCTCATGGCGCGGCTGGCGTTCCCTGGCGGCGGAGCTTTCGGGGCAGGGTCCGACAATGGGCACGGCCGCCCCCGAGCGCAAGACAAGAACGGAAAACGAGGCTAAGTTCGGGCAATGTTCACGGCCCGCCCTGGGATGCGGGGCGGCGGGTAACCATGTAAGGCGGTGAACGACGGACTGAGCCCGTTCGATCCGTATTATTGATGGAAATGAAGCGCGTTTAGAGGTCCATGGCCCGAACCAAGACATCCGGCGGGCGTCCGGCGGGGCGCAAGCGCACATCCACGCGCAAGCCGGCACCCGCGCGCGCGCGCAAATCCGCGCGCAAGCCGGCCGCCAAGGGAGCTGCCAAGCACGCCTCCAAGCGGGCGGCGAGGCCCGCGCCCCAATCGGCGATCGGGCAGGCCCGCGTCCGGTTCGCCGCCCTGCGCGCCAGTCTGATGGGCAGCGACGCGGCGGCGTGGCTGGTGGCGTTCTGGCGCTATCTGCGAAGGGCCGCGCCCCCCGTCCTCAAGGGGCTCACCCGCCTGCCCGCCGACATGCGCGCCATGGGCCGCACCGCCAAGGTCGCCCTGCCGCTCCTGGTGTTGGCGCTGGGCGCCGTCGCCTATGGTGGCCTCAAGATCACCCGGCCCGACATCACCGGCCGCGAGGAGCGCGAGAAGGTGTGGCCGGTGCGCGCCGAGGAGATCGCCTTTTCCGACTACAAGCCCGAGATCCGCCTCTACGGCGTCACCGTGCCGGGCCGTCAGGTGGAGCTGCGCGCGCTCGTCGCGGGACAGGTGATCGAGACGGGCGAAAATCTGCGCACCGGCGGCGAGGTCGCCAAGGGCGAGGTGCTGTTGCGCATCGACCCGTTCGAATATGAGGGCGCGCTGGTCGACACCAAGGCCCAGCTTTCCGAGGCCAAGGCGCGGCTCAAGGAGATCGAGGCGAGCTTCAAGAGCGAGCAGGACGCGCTCGCCACCTCGCGCGAGCAGCTCACCCTGGCCCAGCGCGATCTCGCCCGCGCCGAGCCGCTGGTGGCCAAGGGCGCGGTCTCCAAGAAGGTCGCCGACGACCGCCGCATGGTGGCGAGCGAGCGCAAGCAGGCGGTCGATGCCAGGCTCAACAACATCGACATCCAGCAGGCCAAGGCCGAGCAGCAGAGGGCGGCGATCACCCAGCTCGAATGGAAGGTCCGCCAGGCGGAGCGGAACCTGGAAGACACGGTTCTGAAGGCGCCCTTCGACGCCTATGTGAAGAGCGCCAACGCCGATTTGGGCCGGCTCGTCGGCGTCAACGACGCCGTCGCCACGCTGCTGGACCAGGCCTGGATCGAGGCGCGCTTCACCCTCACCGACAGCCAGTACGGCCGCATCGTCGCCAAGGACGCCAGGGTGACGGGGCGGACCATCGCCGTGCTCTGGCGGGTCGGCGAAAAGCCCATCGAATACCAGGCGGTGATCGAGCGGGTGGCGGCCGAGATCGCCTCGCAAGAGGGCGGCGTCGAGGTCTATGCCCGCCTCAAGGACCCGCTCCACCCGATTCCCATCCGCCCCGGCGCCTTCGTCGAGGTCACCGCCCGCGACCGCGGCTACGCCGACGTCGCCCGCCTGCCGCAGACCGCCCTCTATGACGGCGACAAGGTGTTCGTCATCATCGACGGGCGGCTCGTCGAGCGGCGGGTCGAGGTGGTCGGCGTCGCCGGCAACGACGTGCTGGTGCAGGGCGCCATCACCAAGGGCGAGCGCGTCGTCACCACCCGCCTCACCAATGCCGGCGACGGCATGGCGGTCAAGGAGCACGCGGTACCGTGACCGGCCCCGGGTCGATGGCCGGGCCGGTCCGGCTGTTCGTGCGTCATCCCACCGCCTCCAACCTGCTGATGGCGGTGATGGTGGTGCTCGGGCTGTTCGGCGTGGTTCAGCTCAACACCCAGTTCTTCCCGACCATGGAGATCCCCAGCATCACCGTCCAGGTCACCTGGTCGGGGGCGAGTGCCGAGGACGTGGAGGAGAACATCCTCGACGCGCTCGAGCCTGCGCTGCGCTTCCTCGACGACGTGGAGGAGGTGCGCTCGGTCGCCCGCGAGGGCATCGGCGTCATCACCATCGAGTTCACCTCCCAAGCCGACATGGCCAAGGCGCTGGGCGACGTCCAGGAGGCGGTCGACGGCGTCACCACGCTGCCCGACGACGCGGAACAGCCCAAGGTCCAGCGCCACGCCTTCTTCGAGGCGGTCGCCAAGCTCGCGCTCTCGGGCCCGTTCAGCGAGCAGGCGCTCAAGGAGCACGCCAAGCGGCTGCGCGACGGCCTGCTGGCGGCGGGCATCGACAAGGTCACGCTCACCGGCGCGCGGGACGAGGAGATCTGGGTGCGGGTGCGAGAGGCCGATCTGCGCCGGCTGGACCTCACGCTCGGCGACATCGCCGAGCGGGTGAGGAACGAGACCCGCGACCTGCCGTCCGGCATTCTCGAGGGCGACGTCGAGCTGCAATTGCGCGCGCTCGCCGAACGCAAGACGCCCCAGACGCTCTCACGCATCGAGATCAAGTCGGCGCCCGGCGGCGAGAAGGTCTTCCTCGGCGACATCGCCGATGTCGAGACCCGGTTCGACCGCGACCAGCCGATCGGCCAGCAGGAGGGTATCCGGGCAATCGAGCTCTCCGTCCAGCGCGCCGCCAGCGCCGACACGCTCAAGACCATGGAGCTGCTCGACGACTACCTCGCCGAGGCGCTGCCCGAGCTGCCGCCGACGCTGAAGGTGAGGAAGTACGACGTGCGCGGCAAGTTCGTCGCCCAGCGGCTCGGCATACTGGTCAAGAACGGCCTCCAGGGGCTGGCGCTGGTGCTGATCATCCTGTTCATCTTCCTCGACGCCCGCGTCGCCTTCTGGGTGGCCGCTGGCATACCGGTCGCGGTGCTGGCGACGCTCGCGGTGATGTGGGGTACGGGCCAGTCCATCAACATGGTCTCGATGTTCGCGTTGATCATGATGCTCGGCATCATCGTCGACGACGCCATCGTCGTCGGCGAGCACACAGCGACGCTGCAGGCGCGCGGCCAATCCAGGCTTGAGGCGGCCGAGGGCGGCGCGGTGCGCATGTTGGCGCCGGTGATCGCGGCGACGCTCACCACCATGGCCGCCTTCTACCCGATCTTTCTGGTCCGCGACCGGATCGGCGACGTGATGGAGGCGATCCCTCTCGTCGTGATCTCGGTGCTGATCGCCAGCACCATCGAGTGCTTCCTCATCCTGCCCGGCCATCTGCGCCACGGCTTCGGCAAGATCAACCGAACCAAGCCGCGTCTGCGCGCCGCCATCGACGATGCCATCGCACGCTTCCGCGACGGGCCGTTCCGCCGGGTCGTCCAATTGGCCTATGCATGGCGCTACACGACCGTCGCGGTGGCGCTGGCATTGCTGCTCGTCTCGCTGGGGCTGATCGCCGGCGGGCGGGTCGGCTTCAACTTCTTCCCCGCGCCGGAATCGGAGAACATCACCGCCAGCGTCACCTTCGCGCCCGGGACGCCGCGGGAGGAGCAGCGGCGCGCGGTCGGCGTCATCGAGGCCGCCCTCGGCGAGGCCGAGAAAGCGCTCGCCCGCGACGAGCGGCTGGTGGAGAACGGCTTCACGACGCTCGGCGTCTCCGGGCGCAATCAGGGCGACAACCTGGCCCAGATCGAGGTCCAGCTCACCCCCAACGAGGAGCGGCAGACGCCGACGCGCGAGCTGATCGCCGCCTGGCGCAAGGCGGTGCCGCCGATTCCCGGCGTTGATGAGGTGACCATCGTCGGCCGCCGCGGCGGTCCGCCCGGGCGCGACATCGACATCGAGCTGCAGGACGCGCCGGTGGCGCAGCTCAAGGCGGCGGCGCTCGAGCTGCGCCGCGAGCTCACCCGCTTTCCCGGCCTCTCGGCGATCGATGACGACCTTCCCTATGGGCGCCAGGAGGTCATTCTGGAGGTGACGCCGCGCGGCGCCGCGGCGGGCTTCACCGCGCAGTCGGTGGGCCAGCAGGTGCGCGACGCCTTCCAGGGCGCGGTCGCCACCAAATTCGCCCGCCGCGACGAGGAGATCACGGTGCGGGTCAAGCGCGTCCAGGAGGTCTCCGGCACTCACGCGCTGCGCCAGATCTATCTGCGCAGCCCGACCGGGCGGCGCGTCCCGCTCACCGAGGTGGTGAAGATCCGCGAAAAGGCGGGGTTCTCCGTGATCCAGCGCCGCGACGGCCGCCGCGCGGTGGCGGTGACGGCCGATCTCGACCCCAACGTCGCCAACACCGCCGACGTGATCGCCAGCCTCGACGCCACGGTGATGCCCGAGCTCAAGGGCAAATACGGCTTCGACTACGCCTATCGCGGCCGCGAGGAGGAGCGCCTCAAATCCTTTGCCGACCTCAAGCTCGGCGCGTTGCTTTCCCTGGTGCTGATCTACATCATCCTTGCCTGGGTGTTCGCCAGCTACGCCAAGCCGCTCGCGGTGATGTCGATCATCCCCTTCGGGCTGGTCGGCGCCGTGCTCGGCCATTTGATCATGGGCTTTCCGCTCACCATCATCTCGATGATCGGCCTGCTCGGGCTTTCCGGCATCCTGGTCAACGATTCGATCATCCTGGTCAGCCAGGTGGCCCAGCGCCGCGCCCAGGGCGACGATCTCGAGATGGCCGCCGTCGGCGCCGCCCAGGACCGCCTGCGCGCCGTGCTCTTGACCTCGCTCACCACCATCGGCGGGCTGCTGCCGCTGATGTTCGAGACCAGCACCCAGGCCCAGTTCCTGATCCCCATGGCCGTCACCCTGGTGTTCGGGCTGGCAGCGGCGACGGTCCTCGTCCTGGTGCTGGTGCCGAGCCTGATGGGCATCGGCGGCGATCTCGGCGCGCTCGCCGGCGAGGCGCGCAAGGGGCTCGCCCGCGCCCACGCCGACCTCGTCAAGCGCCTATGAGGCTTGCTGACCTCAGTTGAGGGTCTGCGGCTCGAAGGGGGAATCGAGGGAAAAGGCTGGAATGTCCACCTCGAAGGCCTCGCCCGAGGGCGTCTCCATGCCGTAGGAGCCCGCCATGAAGCCCGAGGAGGTGGTGAGCGGCGCGCCGCTGGTATAGGTGAAGGAGTCGCCCGGCTCGATCAGCGGCTCCTCGCCGACGACGCCCTGGCCGCGCACCTCCTGCAACTCGCCGTTGGCGTCGGTGATGCGCCAATGGCGGGTGCGCAGGCGCACCGGCTCGTCGCCCAGATTGGCGATCTCCACCGTGTAGGACCAGAAGTAATAGCCTTCGGCGGGCGAGGAGTGCTCGACCACGTAGGCGGGTTCGACGGTCACCTTGATGGCGCGGGTGATGGCTTCGTACATAGGTCGAGAGTCCGGTCCCTGCGGTCCTCTTGAGGGGCTTGAAAAACGGATTCGGGTTAGAGTCTAATTCGCTTGAGCGCCTGGTCAATGTCGCCCGTCAGGTCGCCCAAATCCTCCAGGCCGACCGAGATCCGCACCAGGCCGTCGCCGATGCCGAGCTCCGCGCGCGCCTCCGGGCCGATGCGCTGATGGGTCGTGGTGGCGGGATGGGTGATCAGACTTTTCACGTCGCCCAGATTGTTCGAGATCTTGACGAGCTCGAGCGCGTTCTGGAACGCGAAGGCCCCTTCCTTGCCGCCCTTCACCTCAAAGGAGACGATCTGGCCGCCGCCCGCCATCTGCTTGTTGGCGAGCGTGTATTGCGGGTGGCTCTCGTGGCCGGGATAGAAGACGCGCGCCACTTCGGCGCGCTCGGTGAGAAAGCTTGCGATCCGGTCGGCGCTCGCGCATTGGCGCTCGACGCGCACCGCCAGCGTCTCGAGCCCCTTGAGGCACACCCAGGCGTTGAAGGGCGAGATCGAGGGGCCGGTGTGCTTCAACAGGTCGAACACGTTCTCGTTGATCAGCTTTTCCGGCCCCAGCACCACGCCGCCGAGGCAGCGGCCCTGGCCGTCGATGTGCTTGGTGGCGGAATAGGCGACCACGTCGGCGCCGAGTTCGAGCGGCTTCTGCAGCAGCGGCGTGGCGAACACGTTGTCGACGGTCACCAGGGCGCCCGCCTCGTGGGCGATTTCCGAGACGCCCGCGATGTCGACGATCTCCAGCGTCGGATTGGTCGGTGATTCGAAAAAGAACGCCTTGGTGTTGGGGCGCACCGCCCCCTTCCAGGCGTCGAGGTCGCGGCCGTCGATCAGCGTCGTCTCTACGCCGAAGCGGGGCAGCAGGTCGTGCACGATGTAGTGGCAGGAGCCGAACAGCGCGCGGCCAGCCACCACGTGGTCGCCGGCCTTGAGCTGCGCCAGCAGCGCGGTCGAGACCGCCGCCATGCCGGAGGCTGTGGCGCGCGCGGCCTCCGCGCCCTCGAGGATCCGCATCCGCTCCTCGAACATCGCCACGGTCGGGTTCTCGTAGCGGGAATAGACGTAGCCGCCGGTCTCGCCCTTGAAGCGGCCCTCGGCGGATTCGGCCGTCTCGTGGACGAAGCCGGAGGTGAGGTAGAGCGCCTCGGAGGTCTCCTGGAACTGGCTTCTCAGTTGTCCGCCATGGACGAGCTGGGTGGCGGTGTGCCAGCCCGAGACGTCGGGGTTGAGCTTGCTCGATTGCGCCATCGGTCCTCTCCTCGGCGGCGCGCCGGCGGACCCGTGCGGAGCGGCGGGGTGCGGCACGCAATAAAAATCCCGGCCGGGCAAATCGCCTCAGACCGGGTTCGCACCCTCGGCCTTTTAGCGAGTTGTTTAACGTGGCTGCAAGCCGGCCGGCCAAATCACCACGTGGGAGCGATTATCGCGCCCGGCGCGCCCGCGTCAAGGGGAATTGGGGCGCGCGCTGGGGAGGCGGTGCCAAGGCCGGCGAGCCGCCCAAGGGATGGGCGCGGCAGTGAAGCGGGGCCGCCCGAATCGCGTATAAGGCCGAAGGGTGCTCCAACGCCTTGAGGCTCCGCGGCGATGGCCGAGACCGAGCGCGACCTGATCCTTTCCTTCCGCTGCCCGGACCGGCCGGGCATCGTGGCGGCGGTCTCCTCCGCGCTCAACGCCGCGGGCGGCGACATCCGCGACGCCGTCTCCTATGGCGACGAGGAGACCTCGATCTTCTTCGTGCGCATGCATCTGCGCCTGCCGGCCGCCTCGGAGGCCGCCTTCCGCGCCGCCCTCGGCCGCATCGCCCGGGACATGGGGCTCGATTGGGAGATGCGGGACTGGCGGCGCAAGTCGCGGGTGCTGATCGCGGTCTCCAAGTTCGACCATTGCCTGGTCGATCTGCTGCACCGCTGGAAGACGGGGGCACTCAACGTCGAGATCCCGGCGGTCGTCTCCAATCACCAGACCACCCGCGATTTCGTCGAATGGCACGGCATCCCGTTCCACCATCTCCCCGTCACCGAGAAAACCCGTGCCCGGCAGGAGGCCGCGCTCTTGGGCCTGATCGGCGAGCTTAAGATCGACCTCGTGGTGCTCGCCCGCTACATGCAGGTGCTGAGCCCCGAGATGTGCGCGCGGCTCGCCGGCAAATGCATCAACATCCACCACTCCTTCCTGCCGAGCTTCAAGGGCGCGCGGCCCTACCACCAGGCGCACGCCCGCGGCGTCAAGCTGATCGGCGCCACCGCCCATTACGTCACCTCCGACCTCGACCACGGCCCGATCATCGAGCAGGACGTGCGCCGCGTAAGCCACGCCACCAGCGCGCGGGAGATGATCGCCATCGGCCGCGAGATCGAGGCCTCGGTGCTGGCCCGCGCCGTGCGCTGGCACACCGAGCACCGCATCCAGCTCAACGGCGCCAAGACGGTGGTGTTCGC
>CAYVYD010000022.1:9036-10709 GCA_964454415.1 uncultured Hyphomicrobiaceae bacterium
GCTGGCACACCGAGCACCGCATCCAGCTCAACGGCGCCAAGACGGTGGTGTTCGCATGAGGCCGGCGCCGGCCGGGGTTGAAATTCGAACTTATGCATTAATGCTTAGACTGTGTCGTCAAACCACTTCGACGGATCGCAACCACAGATAAAGGTAATGTTCAGGCCGTTTTCCTGTAATTCCTGACGGTAGTGTATGCTGACTGCTCCTCACCATTTCGGAAGTGTGCCTTCGATTAGGCCCCGGCGGGCAGTCGCAACGTTTTGTTCGCAACTGCGAAATGATGCTTGGCAGGGTGCGCGAATAAGGCGATAGTCACCTCAGATTTCAACAATCGAAAGGAGGTGATCCAATGTCTAATGAGATTTCGGTCGTGTCGAAGGGCCTTGGATGTTCAACGGGATTTACGGGGCAGCCCTCGGATCTCCTCTGACCTCCTTCGGACCGGTTCCCCGGTGCCGGGGTCCCGAGACAACTGAACTCATGGAGGGCCGCAGCAATGCGGCCCTTTTTGATTGCGGAGGGAGTTCTCCACGGCTGCCCCGAATTTCCGCGCAAGCCGTTGAATTCGTTGGCGGGACGCCGTGGTTAAGCTGGGGAATGGCTGGGGCGCGCCTGTTGAAAAGGCACCTCCGGCACCCCACTTCCCCTTTGTTAAGTTATTGAACTCGAAGATACTTTCGCCTGATTCGGCAGGGCCCGGCCAAGGGCGTCGAAACGGGGCGAATAAATCATGGCGGGAGCGGCCGCGCGTACCGTGAGCGAGATATCCGACCACCTGTTCGAGGGCGGCAACGGCGAGGAGGGCGAGGGCGCCCGCGCCGGCATCGGCTCGGCGGTGGGCGTCTATCCGCGCCAGCGGGTGATCGCGCTGATCCGCCGGCGGATGATCCGCGCGGCGGAAGAGATCGAGCCCGCCCAGCTCCAGCCCGCGAGCCTCGATCTGCGGTTGGGGCGCACCGCCCACCGGGTGCGGGCGAGCTTCCTGCCCGGCGCCGGGCGCAGCGTGGCCGACCAGCTCGATGATCTGGCGCTCGATCGGATGTCGCTGGAGGAGGGCGCGATCCTGGAGCGGGGCTGCGTCTATGTGGTCGAGCTGCAGGAGAGCCTCAACCTTCCCGAAAGCGTCTCGGGCGTCGCCAACCCGAAGAGCTCCACCGGCCGCCTCGACGTCTTCACCCGCCTCATCACCGACAACAGCGAGGTGTTCGATTCGGTCCAGGCCGCCTATCGCGGGCCGCTCTACGCGGAGATCTCGCCGCGCACCTTCTCGATCCGGGTGCGCAAGGGCTCGCGCCTCAATCAGTTGCGCTTCCGCCGCCGCGCCTCCTCCCAGGTCGAATACGCCGATTTCAGGCTTTCCGACCGCGAGCTCAAGGAAATCCACGACAAGACGCCGCTGATCGACGGCGAGCCGGTGATCCGTCACGGGGTGCATCTGCGCGTCAATCTGCGCCCGGCGGGCAAGTCGCGGCTGATCGGCTACCGGGCCCAGCGCTATGCCGGCATCGTCGACATCGACGCCGTGGGAAAATGCCGCACGGGCGAGTTTTGGGACAAGATCGAAGCGCGGCCAGACGGCCGGCTGATCCTCGATCCCAACGAGTTCTATATCCTCGCCTCCAAGGAGGCGCTCCACATCCCGCCCGATCTCGCCGCCGAGATGGTGCCCA
>CAYVYD010000022.1:10809-16592 GCA_964454415.1 uncultured Hyphomicrobiaceae bacterium
GCCTCCAAGGAGGCGCTCCACATCCCGCCCGATCTCGCCGCCGAGATGGTGCCCATCGACACCATGATGGGCGAGTTCCGGGTGCATTACGCGGGCTTCTTCGATCCGGGCTTCGGCCACGCGCCGGCGGGCGGCGAGGGCTCGCGCGCCGTGCTCGAGGTCAGAAGCCACGAGGTCCCCTTCATCCTCGAGGACGGGCAGATCATCGGCCGGCTCGCCTATGAGCGGCTGACCGAGCCGCCGGACCGGCTCTACGGCCAGATCGGCGGCTCCAACTACCAGGCCCAGGGGCTCAAGCTCTCGAAGCACTTCCGCTGAAGGCTCGTCAAGCCGGGCGCGCCAGTTTGGCGCGCACCGCGTAGCCGCCATGGAGCGATCCGAAGTCGAGCTCGAGGCCGGCGGCGCGCGCGGTGCGCGCCAGCACGCCCTCCATGTCTTCGCGCGGGTTCACCGAGAAGGCGTCGAGCCAGGCGTAGAGCGCTCCCTTGAAGGCGCGCGGCAGGCGCTCGCAGCGGCCGAAATCGACGATATGGATCGCGCCTTGCGGTCCCAAGGCGAGTGCCGCCCGCGACAGCACGCTCTCCCAGCCGGGGATCATCGAGAGCGCGTAGGAGACGACGATCCGGTCGAAGGCGCCGCGCCCGAACAGCCGTTCGGCGTCGAAGGAGGTGGCGTCGCCCTGGGCGAGGCGGACGCGGTGGGCGAGGCCGGCGCGCTTCACCGCGGCGGCGGCCGTCTTCAGCATCTCGCTGGAGACGTCGATGCCGTAGAAGGCGGCGTGGGGGTAGGTCCGCGCCGCGCGGATCAGGTTCCAGGCGGTACCGCAGCCGATCTCGAGCACGTGGCCGCCCTCGGGGCAGGCAAGCCGGGCGATCAGCCCGCTGCGTCCCAGCAGGTAATAGCGCCGCGTCGCATCGTAGATGAAGCGCTGGCGGCGGTAGATCGCGTCCATGTGCCGCGCGGCGGCGTCGAGCGGGGTCATGGGCGGCGCTCCGCCGCGACGTAGAGATGGAAGCCGCCATAGATGGCCGAGCGGTCGCGGGCGGCGAGCTCGGCCGAACGCGCGCTCTGATAGGCCCAGTGCCGCAGGGTCTCGGGGCTGACGCGGCCCGGCAGCAGGTCGGCCTCGGCGGCGGTGCGGAAGATGACGCGCGCGCCCGGCTGCGCGGTGCGGGTGATCTCGCGCCACAGCTCGTTGAGGGCGGCGGGGCCCATCCAGTCCTGGGCGTCGAGCAGAACGTAGCGGTCGAGGCTTCGGGCCGCCTGGCCGCGCAGGAACTCGGTGATCGACATCAGGTGGTGCTCGACCCGCCCGGCGCGCGCCTTGATCGCCTGGAAGTTGACGGGCTCCAGATAGGGCGGCAGGCGGCCGCCGCCCAAGGGCGGATAGGCGCGGCCGAAGGCCTGCCAGGCGAAATAGTTGTCGCGCAAATCGGCGCCGCAGGCGAGCCGGTGGAGTCTGGAGCAAAGCACCGCCGCCATGCCGCCGGGCTCCTTGCCGGCGAGCGCGCGGTATTGGGCGGGCGGGATGCCGAGGCCGTAGAGCGAGGCCGGCCGGTCGGCCAGCCAGCGCACCGCGCGACGGTCGAACAGCGGCGCGATTGCGGTCTCGAAGATGAGCCGCTGCTCCTCCAGGTCGCGGGCCTCCAGCAGGGCGGCGAGGCGGACGCCGAACAGCCGGGCGGCCAGGTGCCCGGCGCCGATGAAGCGCCCCAGCAGGCCGAAGCGGTAGAAGCCGCGGGCGAAGCGGGTGATCCGGCGCCGCCCCCTGAGGTCGCGGCCTTCCCAATAGGCCCGCGTCGCGCGGTCGAGGCGGGGTTTCAGGCGCTCATCGTAAAGCGCGACGTTGGCCCGGTCGTCGGCCTGCCCGAAGAAGCGGTGGAACAGGCCGTGCTCGCCCAGCTCCTCCAGCGCGCGGAGCTTGAGCTTGTTGAGCGCGATGTGCGCGGCGTTGAGGTCCAGCGCGGTAATGCGGGCGGGATCGGCGGTGAGGTAGCTCAACACGTTGCAGCCGCCCGACGCGATCGCCACCACGTGGCATTCCGGCGTGATCTCGAGCGCCTCGAGATCGACCTCCGGGTCCTCCCAGATCTGCGGGTAGACCATACCCTGAAAGGTGAGGGTGAAGAGCCGCTCGCGCAGCCCTTCGGGGGAAAGCGTCCGGCTTTGGCGGACCGCGCCCTCCACAAGCCTGGAGCTGTTGCGCCTCAACGCGCCCGAAATCGCCGTCACGTTCTCGTCTCCCGATCAAACAGGGTCGTCCGCCCTCGGCGCCTCCGCGGCCCGGTCCGCACGCCCTCAGGCCACCGCCCGGGCGAGGCGGGCCCGTTCGGCCGCGCCCTGGCGTTCGGGGCGTTCCGCGCCCCAGCGGATGATGCGGAACTCGCCCGCCTCGGTCTCCACGATCGCCGTGCAGCTTTCCACCCAGTCGCCGCAATTGAGGTAGTGGATGCCGGCGAAGCGGCGCTCGGCGGCGTGGTGGATGTGGCCGCAGACCACGCCGCTCACGCCCCGGCGCCTGGCCTTTTGGGCGACCGCCTGCTCGTAGGCGCCGATGAACTCGACCGCCTGCTTCACCCGGTATTTGAGGCAGGCGGCGAGCGACCAATAGCCGAAGCCGAGCCGCCGGCGCAGCCAGTTGAGCGGGTGGTTGAGCCACAGCGCCAGCTGGTAGCCGCGATCGCCGAGGAAGGCGAGCCACTTGGCGGTGCGCAGCACGACGTCGAACTCGTCGCCGTGGAGCACCAGATAACGGTTACCGCCCTTGGCCTCGTGGACCGCCTGGCGGCGCACCTCGACGCCGCCGAAGTGAAGCCCGCAATAGCTTCTCAGGCTCTCGTCGTGGTTGCCCGGGATGAAGATCAGCCGCGCCCCCTTGCGCACCTTGCGCAGCAGCTTCTGCACCACGTCGTTGTGCGATTGCGGCCAGCAGGGACCGCGGCGTACCTTCCAGAAGTCGATGATGTCGCCGATCAGATAGATGGTCTCGGCGTCGCAATGGCGCAGGAAGTCCAGCAGCGCCTCGCACTGGGCCGAACGGGTGCCCAAGTGAACGTCGGAAATGAAGAGTGCCCGGTAGCGCACCGGTTCAGCGGCCTTCGACACCTGACATCCCGCTCATTGCTCATGACCTGGGACCACGATGGCCGAAGAAGACGGGATTCGCGTTACCGGCGTATGACAGCGCCGCCGCGCTTATGCTCGAGCCGGCCATAAGAGCGGGGGCGGCGGCGGCCGGGCCGATTTTTTCCGCGCGCGCGCCGCCGCCGCGGGGCCCGGCGGCGGAGGGCCGCGGGCAATGCCGCGAAATTAGCTAAAAATGTCGCGGTTCGGTTCATCTTGCGTAAGCCGTGATTCGCTGAATTCCGCCGTTCATTGACGCGGTTTAACGCTTTTTCCGCCTCTTCACCCTAGCATCGCGCCATCTGACCGCAGCCCTATGCGCGGCAAGCTGTGCACCATTCAACGGGAGGGGAGACACGTGAAAACATCGTCCGGGGCGGGGGCCCTGCGCCTATTCGCGCTGTTGATCGCGGCTATTTTCATTTCCGAGCGCGCCATCGCGCTGCTGATCGAGCATCTGGCCATCGACGTCTCGCCCTATGCGGACGTCGTCGCCTCGGTGCTGCTGACGGCGACCATGTTTCCGATCCTCTATTACGCCGTCTTCAAGGAGATCTCGGGCAAGAACGAGGCGCTGGAGGCCAACGAGTACCGGCTGCGCGCGGCGCACAATTGGCTCGAGCAGTGCATCGACGAGCGCACCATGGAGATCAGGACGGCGAACGAGGCGCTGGAGAAGACGGTCAAGAACCTGCACGACCGCCAGCGCGAGATGGACATTCTTTCGCAAATGGGCCGCCTGCTGCAGGCCTGCCATTCGGTCAAGGAGGTTTGCGACGTCGCCGAGGACCACATGAACCGGCTGTTTCCGCAGCTCTCCGGCGCGCTCTACCTCGCCAACGAGACCCACAAGACCTTCGAGAAGGTGATCGATTGGGGCGAGGACGCGCCGCTGAAGGAGATGTTCGAGTTCAGCGAATGCTGGGCGCTGCGCCGCGGCCGGTCGCATCTGGTCGACGGCGAAACCCGGACCGTCGCCTGCCGGCACGTCGTCGACGCCGCCGCCGAGTGGCATCTCTGCCTCCCGCTTACGGCGCAGAACGAGACGCTGGGCCTGCTGTGCCTGTGCGCCCGCGACGAACAGGTTTTCGCCAACAGGGGCGACGACCGCTCGCCGGACGAACGGGTGAAATTCTTCGTGATGATGGCCGACGGCATGGCGCTGTCGATCGCCAGCCTGCGGCTGCGCGAGTCGCTCGAGCGCCAGGCGGTGCGCGATCCGCTCACCGGGCTCTTCAACCGCCGCTACATGGTGGAGACGCTTGACCGCGAGCTGATCCGCGCCCGCCGCGCCGAGCAGCCGCTCAGCCTGGTGATGCTCGACATCGACCACTTCAAGCAGATCAACGACAATGACGGCCACGGCGCTGGCGACGTGCTGCTCGAGGCCGTCGGCGCGCAATTGCAGAAATTCGTGCGCGGCGACGACGTGGTGTGCCGCTATGGCGGCGAGGAGTTCGCCATCATCCTGCCCGGCATGACGGCGGACGTGACCGGGCGCCGGATCGAGTTCCTGCGCCAGGAGATCAAGGCACTCTCGGTGATCTATCAGGGCCGGCCGCTCAACCAGGTCACCGTCTCGGCCGGCATCGCCGCCTTCCCCCTCCATGGCGTCACCCGCGAGAGCCTGATGCGGGCGACCGACCGGGCGCTCTACCGCTCCAAGCAGGAGGGCCGCGACCGCATCACCGTCGCCGGCGTTCCCTCCGGCGGCGCGGGCGAGCCCCGCCTCAAGAGCCTGCAGGCCGTCGTCTCCTAGGCCGCCGGGCCCGCCCGCCCCTAGAGGTCCCGCATGGCGCGGACCATCCGCGCCCGCATGGCTTCGCCGGGCAGCCGCCCGGTCGCCGCCCCCATGTTCTCCGCCATGTGATCGGGCCGCCTGGTGGCGGGAATGGCGCAGGTGACGGCGGGGTGCGAGACGATGAATTTCAGCAGGAACTGCGCCCAGTTGGCGCAATCGATCTCGGCCGCGAAGGGGGGCAGCTCGCTGCCCTTGACGAGGGCGAAGAGCTCGCCCTGGCGGAACGGGCGGTTGGCCATCACCGCCTGGCCGCGCTCGCGCGCCAGGGGCAGCAGCCGCGCCTCGGCCTCGCGGTCGAGGATGTTGTAGGAGAGCTGCACGAAATCGAGCGGCGCCTCGGTCATGATCTTCTCGAATTCCCGGTGCATGCGCCCGTGGGAGGTGGTGATGCCGATATGGCGGATCCGCCCTTCCTCCTTCCATTTCACGAGCGTCTCCAGATGGGTCCGCCAATCGACCAGATTGTGGATCTGCATCAGGTCGAAGCGCGCGATGCCCCACAGGCGCAGCGAGGCTTCCATCTGGCGGATGCCGGCCTCCTTGCCCTCGGTCCACACCTTGGTCGCCGCGTAAAGCGCTTGGGCGTTGGGGAGCTGCTTGAGGCACCAGCCGATCACCGCCTCGGCGGAGCCGTACATGGGCGAGGAATCGATCACCGCGCCGCCCCGCTCGAAGAACGTCCTCGTCACCGCGAGACAGGCCCGGCGCTGCGCCTCGTCGGCGCCGACGTCGAAGGTCCGCGCCGTGCCCATGCCGATCACGGGGAGCGCCTCGCCATCCTTCGGCATCGCCTTCTTGATGACCGCCTGTACCGCTTCGCCGGAGCCGGGCCCCTGGGCGAGCGCGCTCAGGGCCAGCG
>CAYVYD010000023.1:0-6348 GCA_964454415.1 uncultured Hyphomicrobiaceae bacterium
TTGAGTTTCGCGATCACCGCGAGCGCCGCCGCCAGCGACAGCGTCTCGCCGCCGAAGGTGCCGGAGACGAAGATCTCGTCCATGACGCCCATCAGGTCAGCCCGCCCGCAGACCACCGAGATCGGCATGCCGTTGCCGAGTCCCTTGCCATAGGCGGCGATGTCTGGCGTCACGCCGAACAACTCCTGGGCCCCGCCGAGCGCGTAGCGGAAGCCGGTGATCACCTCGTCGAACATGAAGAGCGCCCCATGGGCGTGGGCCAGTTCGCGCATCTCGGCGAGATAGCCCTCCGGCGGCTCGCTGAGGTTCATCGGCTCCATGATGACGCCGGCCACCTCCCCCTCATGCTTTTTCAGCAGGGCGTGGAACGCCTCGAGGTCGCCATAGGGCAGCTTGTGCGTCAGCGCCTGGACGGCCTCGGGCACGCCCTTGGAGCGCACCGTCGCCCCCACATACCAGTCATGCCAGCCGTGATAGCCGCATATGGCGATCCGGTCGCGCCCGGTGACGGCGCGGGCAATGCGCACGGCCGCACTCGTCGCGTCGGAGCCGTTCTTGCCGAACCGGCTCATCTCGGCGCAGGGCACGATCTCGGCCAGCGCCTCGGCGAGCTCGATCTCGAGCTCGGTCGCCAGGCTGAAGCTGATGCCCTTCTCGAGCTGGGCGCGGATCGCCTCGTCCACGTCGGCGTCGCAATAGCCGAGCAGCACGGGGAGCAACCCGCAGACGAGGTCGACATATTGGTTGCCGTCCACGTCCCAGATGCGCCCGCCCTTGCCGTGGGTGACGTAGAGCGGCGCGGCCCCCGCGGGGAACTGCACGTGGCTCTTGGAGAAGGTCTGCGAGCCGAGCGGGATGCGCTTCAAGGCGCGCTCGAGCAGCGCGGAGCTCTTCGCGAAGCCGCGGGCCTTGTGCTTGGGGGCGTCCATCAGTTCCACGCCGCGCGGTCGCGCGCCCTAAGCGCCACCTCGAGCCGCGCCCGCGCCTCCTCGGCCGTTTGCATTGGCGCCGCCGCGCCCGCTACCACATCGCCAAAGGCGATCAGGCAGTCGCGGTACATCACCGCGTTGTCCACGTCGCCGCTCTCGTAAAGCGTTTCCCATTGGCCCGCCGCGCCGTCATAGAGGCGTACCCGCGCGTGCTCGGGCGCCTTGCCCTCGCTCTCCCAAAGGATCTGCCCCTTCCCGCCGACCAGCTCGATGCCGCGGCGGCGCCAACGGCTGAAATAGTCGAAGGTGATCACCGAGCGGGTGCCGGTCTCGTGCTCGATCACGATATTGCAGAAATCCTCCGCGTCCATCTCGAGATCCGAGAGCTTGGCGGCCATCCCCTGCAGCCGGGCGACCGGTCCGAACAGCCACATCATGAGGTCGAGCTCGTGGATCGCCGCGTCGAGCACCACGCCGCCGCCTTCCGCGCGCCTGGCGGCGTAAAGCTCCCGGTAATCCCGGCCCGGGCGGAAGGATGGGAGATAATCGCCATAGTGGCTGCGCGCGTAATAGACGGTTCCCAGCCGCTCGACGTTCTCCCGGATCGCCGCGACGGCGGGGTGAAACCGCATGTTGCAGACCACATAGGCCTTGCGGCCGCATTTGCCGGCGACCGCGATCACCTCGTCGGCCTCGTCGAGCGAATGTGAGATCGGCTTCTCGATCAGAAGGTCAGCGCCGGCCTCGGCGCAGGCCTTGGCGTGGGCGGCGTGGAGCCTATGCGGCGTGGCGATGATCGCGGCCTCCGGGCGCCAGGCCAACGCTTCCTCAAGGCCCGGAAAGGTCTCGATGCCGCCCGCTTCCTCGGCGACTTGGCTGGCGCGCTCACGGTCCGTCTCGGCGAGCGCCACCTGCCAGCCGAGCGCGCGTGCCGTCATCACGTGACGCCGTCCGATCGAGCCGCCCCCCACCACAAGCGTCCTCATCGCGCGCCCATGCGCGCGAGATAGAACTCAGCCAACGCCACGTCGTCCGCCGTGTCGATGTCGACGCCGCGTTCCGCCGGCACCTCGACGACCTTGAGATTGGGTCCGTAGAGGTTGCCCACCTCGAGATAGGCTTGGACGCGTGCCGCATAGGTGCTGCCCACGTCGGTCCGCACGGTGGGCAGGTCCTGGCGCGAGCGCAAAGCGAGATCGGGCCACAGCAGATGCGCGTTGCCCTCTTCGTCCACCTCCAGCGCGCCAAAGGGACTATAGGGGTAGCGCGTCACCGTCATGGCGAAGTCGGCGCCGCCCCCCTCGACCGCGCCCACAACCTGGACGATGTCGTCGACCGCGCGCAGCGGCGCGGTGGCGTAGAGGATCGAGAGAATATCCCAGTCCCGCCCCGCCTCGGCCTCGCGCTTCAAGTAATCGAGGCAGACGGCGTCCACCTCCACCCTGTCGGTCGCAAGCTTGGACGGGCGCCGCGCCCACTTGGCGCCCGCCTGCTCGGCGGTCCGCCCGATCCCTTCGTCCTCGCTGGAGACGACGATTGCGTCGAACAGGCCCGATTGGAAGGCGTGCTCGATCGACCAGACGATCATCGGCCTGCCGCCAAAGGCGCGGACGTTCTTGCCCGGCAAACGCTTCGATCCCCCTCGCGCCGGGATCAGTGCCAGGCGTTTCGGCGCCTCAGCCACCGGCGACGATCTCCTTGAGCGCTTGGGCTACCCGCGCCACGTCCCCCTCCTCCATGTCGGTGAAGAGGGGGAGCGAGAGGCAGCGCGCGTAATAGGCCTCGGCACCCGGCAGCTTCTGCCGGCCATAGCGCTGCCGGTAATAGGGCTGCTGGTAGAGCGGGATGTAATGGACTTGGGCGCCGATCCCCTTTTCGCCGAGCGCCCGCATCACCTGGGCCCGGCTCGCGCCGACCTGATCGAAATCGATCAGCGCCACGAACAGGTGCCAGGCCGGCTCGCAACCCGGCGCGCGGCCGAGCGGCACAATGGCGGGTGCGAGATCGGCGAGTTCGCGCTCGTAAGCGGCGACGAGGCCGCGGCGTTTGGCGACGAAGCCGTCGAGCCGGGCGAGCTGACTCAGGCCCAGCGCCGCGTGAATGTCGCTCAAGCGGTAATTGAAGCCGATCTCCTCCATTTCGTAATACCAGGGATTGGGCGTCTCCCCCTCGAAGGCAAGCGCCGCGTTTTGAAAGGCGCGCTCATCGCGGCTCATCCCGTGATTGCGCATCCGCCCCAAGCGCTCCGCCGCGTCGCCGTTCTGGCAGGTGACCATGCCGCCTTCGCCCGTGGTGATAGTCTTGACGGGGTGGAACGAGAACGCCGCCATGTCGGAATGGCGGCAGGCGCCCACCGGCGCGTGCGTCTCTCCGGATGTCTCGAAGGCGCCGAGCGCGTGACAGGCGTCCTCGACGAGCTTTAGCCCGTCGCGGCGGGCGAGGGCCCCGAGGCCCGCCATGTCGGCGCATTGTCCCGCCAGATGAACCGGGAGCATCGCCTTGACGTGACCGTCCGCGCGCTTCAGCGCCGCTTCGGCGTGGGCCGGCGTCATCAGCCCGGTTTGCGCGTCGACGTCGGCGAACACCACCTCGCCGCCCAGGAACCGCACGGCGTTGGCGGTTGCGAGAAAGCTGATCGCCGGCACGACGACGCGGTCGTGCTCGACGAGCCACAGGGCCTCGAGCGCCAGATGCAGCGCCGCCGTGCCGCTCGAGCACGCGATCGCGTGCGCCGCCCCGACCTTTTCGGCGAAGGCCCTTTCGAACGCCTCGACCGCGGGCCCGGTGGTGAGCCAGTCGCCTTCCAGCACCCGGGTGACGGCCCGGATGTCGGTTTCGTCGATCGACTGGCGCCCATAGGGCAACATGCCGGGCGAGGCGCTCTCCGATTTCTTGCTCACGTGTGCTTGAGCCACGCCTGCAGCTCGTCCCGGTCGAGCCACTCGGGATTATTTTCCGAGGTGTAGGAGAAGAATTCCGCGACCGCCCTGCCGCCGTGGAAGTCCTTGTCGTAGTCGCCCCAGGTGGGAAACTGGGGCTCGATGATGAAGCGGTCCTCGAGCTCGATGGTGGTGCGCGCGTCCTCGACGGTGATCAGCGACTCGTGCAGCTTCTCGCCGGGGCGGATGCCGACCGTCTTCTGCGGCAGGTCGGGCGCTATTGCCTTGGCCAGATCGATGATCCTCGTGCTGGGGATCTTGGGAACGAAGATCTCGCCCCCCTGCATCATCTGCCAGCACGAGACGACGAAATCGATGCCCTGATCGAGCGTGATCCAGAACCGCGTCATGCGCTCGTCGGTGATCGGCAGATAGTCGGACCCGTTGTTCATGAGGCGGCGGAAGAACGGCACCACCGAGCCCCGCGAGCCCATCACGTTGCCGTAGCGCACCACTGCGAAGCGGCAGCCGTCGTGCCCGGCGAGATTGTTGGCGGCGACGAAGATCTTGTCGGCGGCGAGCTTGCTGGCACCATAGAGGTTGATCGGCGCCGAGGCCTTGTCGGTGGAGAGCGCCACCACTTTCTTGACGCCCGAACGGATCGCGGCGCGGACCACGTTCTCCGCGCCGAACACGTTGGTGTGAATGCACTCGAAGGGATTGTATTCGGCCGCCGGCACCTGCTTCAGCGCGGCGGTGTGGATCACCGTGTCGATGCCGTTCATCGCCATCTGCAGGCGGTTCTCGTCGCGCACGTCGCCCAGAAAGAAGCGCACCAGCCGCCGGTCCAGCCCCTTCTCGAGCAGCGTCTGCTCCATCTCGAACTGCTTGAGCTCGTCGCGCGAGAACACGATCAGGCGCTTCGGTTTGGCGCCCGCCAGGATCGTCTCGGTCAGCCGCCGGCCGAACGAACCCGTGCCGCCGGTGATCAATATGGCCCGGCCATTGAAGGCAGTTACGTCGCCGCCGAAATTCCTTCCGATTTCAGATCTTTGCTTCATTGTTCCTCGGTCGCGCTTGAACGGATCCGGCGCTCACGCCACGGCGGCACTTGCGAGCTGAACATTCCCCGGGCCCCGGCCCGAGAGCTCGGCGAAACGTTTTTCATGGGGACAGATCGGCGCCAGCCCCAGCGCCTCGCGGACGCGGGCGAGGTGATCGAGCGCGAACAGCGAGGCGGGCGAGCGCATGGTCCCCTCGAAAGCCATGAAGGCCCGGGGGCCCAAGAGCCGGTAGAGATAGTGGTACTCGCCGAAATAGGCGAGCTTGGCGTAAACCGTCTCCTTGGCGCGCGCGCCGCCAATGAGGCCGGCCGCCCGCGCGCTCGTCCGGATCAGCGCTCCGCCGCGCGGCCAGGGCTCGTAGGGGAGCCGCATCCTGTCGAAGAGACCTGAGTAATTCCACGCCTTGAGATAGCCGAGATAGAGCTTCTGGTCGCGTTGCAGCGCGAGCGGCACCTTCTCGTAAAGCTCCATCAGATCCGCGTCCCATAAGGGCGTGCGCCAAGCGAGACCGAGATAATCGTGGGCGCGGTGCTGGTTGAGGATGAAGCGCGATTGGCGCTCCTGCCATTCGAAGCTCTGATAGGCCGAGACGACCGCCAATTCGCCTTCGAGGCCGCGCCCCGAAAGATGGGCCTCGCGCCATCCCTGCATCAGCCGCGAGGCGCCCGCCTCGCCGAAGGCCTCGCTCATGTCGGTGAAGAGGGAGAGGTGCTTCTTGAGGATGTAGCGGTCGACCGCTTCGAAGGTGAAGGGCGTGTTCTTCGGGATGTGGCCGCCGGTCAGGAAGTCGCCCGTCTGGCCGTTGGTGACGACGTCGTCGCCGGTGAGTTCGCCCGCCTCCACGAGCTTCTGCAGCGCGAAGAACTCGGTCACCGCCGCTATCGTGTGGAGTCCTCCGCCTTGGAGCCGGTAGCGCGTGCAGCCGCCATGGCGGAAATCGCGGCGGTCGGCGGCACCGCTGGTCGCCACGAAGCGCCACGGCACCCCGACCGATTGCGCCAGGCCGCGCGCCACGCGCGATTCCATGTTGCCCGGCGTGCCGTAGGAGAAGGTCTCGATTTCCTTCGCGTCGTGCTGCAGCAGCTTGCCCAAGAGCGTGCGTGAATCGTAACCGGCGCTGAGCCCCAGCCAAATGCGCCGCCCTTGGGTACCTTCGAGAAAGCGCGCGATGGCCTGATCGAGCGCGCCATCGAGGCGCTCGCGCCATTTGGCCTCGTCGCCCACGCCGTCGAAGGTGGGCTCGAAACGGTAATGGCGTTGGCGCGAAACCTTCCCCGTCGCCTTGTCGATGATCGCGATCTCGCCGGGAAGCAGGCGCGTCACCGATTTGAGCAGCGTGCCCCTGCCGATGCAGTAGCCCGCCATCAGAAACAGCCGCGCCTGCTCCTCGTCGAAATCGGATCGGGACTGCGGCGTCAGCCAGATGCTCGAATCCGCCGAGACCTCGACCCCTCCGCCCTGCTCCCGCAGAAACAC
>CAYVYD010000023.1:6358-16562 GCA_964454415.1 uncultured Hyphomicrobiaceae bacterium
GATCGTCGGCAGCGTCAGATGTGTATAAGAGACAGGATCGGGAGTCGGGTCTCAGCCAGACGCTCGAATCGGCCGAGACCTCGACCCCTCCGTCCGCCTCGCGCAGAAAGACCGGAAAACTCGTGACCCGGTCGGCCGCGGCGATGACATAGCGCTCGCCCTCGGCGATCAGAGCAAACTGGCCGCGCTCGGCGCGCAACGCCCGCGCCATCGCTTCGACGTCGCCCCCGCGAGCGGCGGCGAGTATCTGTTCGCCGTCGGCGAGAACCCCGGCGACCCAGGCCTTGTAGGGACGCGAGCCCTGCAACTTCCAGGGCCGGGGCGGCGCCCATGTCTTGACGCGCCACTCCTCCCGCTGATCGCGGGAATCGCGCGCCGCCGAGCTCATCTTCGCTTCGAGGCCAACGGCCATTTGGATCCTAGGCCCGTTTCGAAATCAGAAAATTGTTGAGGGCCAGGTGATTGAGCCCGGATAGCTTGAAAACGCGGATGGCGTCGGCGGGCGAATAGACGATCGGTTCGCCATGCAGATTGAACGAGGTGTTGAGCGCCACCCCCCGCCCCGTCTCCTTGTCGAAATGCTCGATCACGCTGGCATAGTCCGGGTTTGCCGCGCGAGTCACGACCTGGGGGCGGATCGTGTGATCGCGAGGATGCGCGCCTGCCTTGAGGTCGCCGAAGCCGCTCGCCTTGGCGGGAAAGGCGAACGTCATGAACCAGGGCTTGAGGTCCTTGGGATCGTCGAAATAGCGTGGTGCCGCATCCTCCAGGATCGACGGCGCGAAGGGCATCCAGAAGTCGCGCATCTTGATCATCTGGTTGATGACGTCGACGCGGCCGTAATCCTCGGCGCTCGTCAGGATCGAGCGGTTTCCCAGCGCCCGCGCGCCCCATTCCATGCGCCCGCGGCAACTGGCGACGATCTCGCCCTTGGCGAGAAGATCGGCGATTGTGCGGTTCATGTCGTTGGGACACTGGACCTCGACGGGCGCGCCGTTGAGCGATGCGTCGATGGCCTCCTGTTCCTCGGTGCGGGAGAACTCGCCGCCCAAATAGAGATTTGTAAGCCGGCTCGCCGCGTGATCTTGCTCGCCGGTTTTTTGATAATATCGGTGCAGCGCCGCGCCGATCGAGAGCGACTCGTCGGCCGCTGAGGGCATCACGTAGAACGAGGCAACCTCGGGCAGTGCCGCGATCAGCATATTAGCCTTCACGTTCATGAAGACGCCGCCGCCGGCGACGATGTGGTTGAGCCCGGTATGGGCCACCGTCGCGCGCACCCAATCGATCAGCATTTCCTCGGTGAAGAGCTGTAGCGCGCCGGCAATGGTGTCGAAGCGGACGCGCTCGAACCCTTCCCTCAAATACTCGTAGCAGTAGTTGGTCGAGAGTTCGCCGGCGCGCGCGAACCCCAAGCCGTCCTCGCGCAGCTTGAGCAAGCCGCGCAGCGGCGCGGCCGCGCGGTTGGAGCGTTCCGAATCGGCATAAGGCGCGAGCCCCATCAGCTTGTATTCGTGCTCCCAGGGCTTCATGCCCATCAGGAAGGTGGCCCGCGAGTAGATCTTGCCGAGCGACGCGTGGCGGTCGGTTTCCGCGATCCGCTCGATGGTATTGCCGCTGCATACCGATACGGTGGCGCAGAGGCCGTCGCCCGCCCCGTCGCAGGTTAGCCCGAGCACCGCCCGGTCTTGCGGTCGGGTGGGGGCCGTGTAGTAGGCACCCGCCAGATGCGCCAGGTGATGCTCGACGAAATGGATGTCGTCCCTGGTGACGTTCAGATGTTCGGCCACCTGCTCGATGCGGTCGTGCTTGCGCTGCTCGAAGACGATTTTCTGGTAATCCTTCGGCTTCTGCTCGTCGGCCAACTGATCGGCCAGGCCCACCGCGTACCAAGCGTCGATCTCCTCGAGATAGTCGCGCGCGTGCATGAAGAGCGACGCATATACCACCTCGGAAAGCTCCGAGGGATCGACGCCGGCGACCTTCAGCACGTCCTTTATCGCGCGCTCGGGATATCCGACCTCGTTCTTGTGGCGGGTCAGGCGCTCTTCGTTGACCGATGCCACGACCACGCCGTCGCTAACGAGCGTGGCGCCGCAGTTGTGGCCGTCATGGATGCCGAGAATGTGAAGGGGCTTGGTCAAGGGTCAGACCGTCATTTGGGGGAAAAAGGGGAAGTCACTGCTGTGTTGCCGAGAGAGTGGCTTGGCCGAGAAAACGCCCCCCTCCACGGCTACCGCAGACCGGGTGACTTGCACCCAGCCGGACCGGCCTGGCCATACCATGTTCAATTTCTGAACGTCAACGGTGCCGCGCCGTCCGAAGCGGATGTCGCGGTCAGCCGTTGATGGCTCAAGCCGGCACGACGTCTTCGATCGACACCTTCACTCTGACGCCGCGCCTCAACAGCTCCATCAGCACCAGTAACCGGTCCTTGTCGTCCGACGCCAGCACCGTCGCGATCACCCCGTCGAAGGGCCCTTCGCGCATGCGCACGCGCTCGCCCGCCGCGTAATGGTCGCGCGCGCGCGGCGGCGGGATCGCCCCCTTCTCCTCGCGGATGCGCAGATCCTCGACGAAATTCCGCGGCAGCACGCCGATCGTGTCGCCGAAGCGGATCAGGGTGCGCACGCCGATCGTCGAGAGGATCGGCCGCCACTGGGTCATGCGAGGGTCGAAGCGGATGAAGACGTAGCCCGGAAACAGCGGCCGCAGCACCTCGTCGAGGCGCCTCGCGTGGCGCACCCGCTTGCGGATCATCGGACAGTAGGTCTGGAAACCCTGGGCCTCCAGATTGGCCTGCGCCAGGCGTTCCTTGTGGGGATGCGTGCTCGCCGCGGCCCAGACGCCCCATCCCAATTCTTGACGGTGTTCGGTCATCGCGGTTCAGCCATCGCGTTCGGGCTTGTAGTTGAGGATGCGCGGCACGTGGATGAGGTCGGGCGCGAGACCCGCCGAGAGCACCTGCGCCTTGATGCCGTGAAAGGTGCCCTTGGGATCGTCGAGCGAGGCGATCAGGATCGCGTCGGGCGGTCCGCCGAGCGCCGCGAGCGCCGCGTCGAGGTCCGGGACGACCGGCACGCCGCCGCAGGTCTCGCGGCCCGAGGCGCCGTCGATCACCAGCCGCGCCCTGGCCTTGGTGTCGAGGCTCGAGAGCACCGCGATTTCTGCAAAATCGCCGCCGCCCGCCAGCGCCACCGTCTCCTTGCCCGCCTGGGCGCAGTCGCGGAAGAAATCCGCGCATTCCTTGCGCCCCAGGCGGTAGAGCTCGAAGGAGGATTGGATGAAGGCCGCCGTCAGCCGCGCCTTCTCCTCGAAACCCTGCGGCGTGAGATAATAGAGGTAGCGCTTGACCGGGGCCTGCTGCAGTTTGATCAGCCCCTTGTTGACGCAGCGCTTCAGATACCAGTTGACCGAGCCGACCGCTATGCCGATCTCGTCGGAGAGCCCGCGCTGGGAGACGCCGGCGTCGTCGTCGATCGCCGTCAGCAGGCGGCGGACAATTTGCTCCTCGGCATCCGACATTTGCGTTCGAACTCAAATACTCTAAATTGCACCGTGTTCAGAGTCTGAACACATAGCCCGATTGGCCCTGCCGGTCAATCGGCGGCAAAGACTCCAAGCTGGATGGCACGCTGATGGTAAATTCGAATTCTTGTCTGGCTGCCCGCTTTCATCAGTCTGCAAGAACGACGGCTGACCAGATTTGGCGCCCGTGGAATTGCGTCTCATGTTTGCGGTAGATCCAGCCTTGCCGGCGCAATTCGCCGAGTGGAAATCCTATCTAGAGGGCCTCGAAACGCCGACCGCCTTCCTCGACCCCGCCTGGCTTGGCGTGCTTGAAGGCGCTTACCCGTGTAAGCCGCTGCTCTTCATTGCGCGGGACGACCAGGGACGCATCAAAGGCGGAGCGCTCGTCTATCATCATGCGGTCCATCACCGCACGCTTTACAGCACACCCTTCGGCATGCAGGCGCGGGAGGCCGATGTCGCGGACGCCCTTCTGGCCGCCCTTGCCGAACACGCCCGAGACAATGCCATCGCGGCGTGCGACTTGGCGCCTGGTCTGGGGATGTTGGATTGTAAAGCCGTCCGCCACTGGACGCGGCCCAGTTTCACGCTCGATACGGGCGCGGACCCCGAAGCCTTTTGGTCCGCATTGCCCTCGAAGGCGCGCAACACCATTCGCAAGGCGCAAACTCAGGATCTGGCCATGGAGATTGATCCAGAACGGTTGGACGCGTGGTACGAGATTTACGCCGATCAATGTCTCGCCAAGCGCCTCGCCATTCACAACAAGCGCTATTTCGAGCTGTTGTTCGAACGTTTCGCGGAGGATGCCGTTTTGATCACGGGCTCCCATGCTGGCGCGGTGATCTCCGGCATGGTGTTCCTGATCGCGAAACCCTTTGCCCATTACCTCTTCAACGCGTCGCGTCCCGAGGCAATGCCGACCGGCGTCAACACACTCCTGATGAAGGAGTTCGCCGATGTCGCCCGCGCCCGCGGTGTCAGAAGCATCGATTTGGGTGAATCACGCACCGGCAGCGGCGTTTACGTTTTCAAGAAAAAGCAGTTGGGTGGCGAGGAAGTCGCGATGCACCATTACGATCTCCTTCCCCAAGCGGGGCCCGGCGAGCCGTCGCTCGAGGAGCGTCTCCTCCACGCGGCCCGCTTCATCTGGCCCCTGCTTCCATCCCCCGCCAAACGCTACAATCTGCGCGAACTCAAGGCCTTGCACCGGTTGATATGATGCAAGTCGCAGGGATCGACACTGTGAGACGATCTGAAGCCACGGCGAGGGAGCGCGCGGCAATATGCTGAACCGCCTGCGCGCCTTCATCGACCGCTTCTTCAAGCTCGCCTGGTCGCGTGCGGGCTACCGCTTCATCGTCCAGGACTGGCAGTCGCTCGGCGATCTGGAGACCGCCGCCCAGGTCGTCAACACGCTCCGCTTCTCGCGCAATCTCTCCCCCCTCGAAATGGAGGCGCCGCGGGGCAAGCGCATCTGCGTGTTGGCGCCGCATATCGACGACGAGGCGATCGGGCCGGGCGGCACGCTCATCAAGGCGGCGCGCGCCGGCGCACGGATCGACGTCGTCTATTTCACCCGCGGGCGCACGGTCGAAAGCGCCGACCACCGCGACACCCGCATGACCGAGGCCGAAAATGCGCTGAAGCTGATCGGCGCGCCCCACCACTGGTTGGGCCACATGACCCGCGAGATCGCCATGACGCCCGAAAGCGCCAAGGCGCTCGCCGCAACCCTGCGCGAGCTTAAGCCCGATACCCTGTTCCTCCCTTTTCTCTTCGACGACCACGACGACCACCGCCGCGTCTCCGATATCCTGCTTATGGCCAACGAAACGGCCGGCTTCTCGCCCAGGATCGAGGTCTGGGCCTACCAGGTCTACACCGCCGTTCTCGGCAACGTCGTCGTCGACATCACCGGCGTCGCCGAAGCCAAGCGCGAGATGATCGCCTGCTACGCGTCGGAAATGGCTAAGCGCGACTGGGCCCATTACGCGCTGGGCCTCAACGCCTGGAACCTCCGTTTCCTTAAAATGAGCCCCGAGCCCCGCTACGCGGAGATGTTCTTCGTCGCGCCGCTTAAGGACTATCTGGCGCTCTGCCGGACCTATTTCCGCGGCGGCAAGCCCGTCTATTACGACCGCGCCCGCGCCGGGCGGCGGGCCTAGGATTTCGCCATGTGTGGATTCGCCGCGTTTTTCGAGAAGGGCCGGGCCTTCGCGCCAAGCCTGCTCGACGGGGCGGAACAGGACCTGTTCCACCGCGGCCCCGACAGCGGCAACCGCTTCGCCGAGCCCGGCGCGGCGATGGTCTTCCGCCGGCTGGCGATCCTCGATCCCGAGCCGCGCGCCGACCAGCCCTTCCGCGACGCTTCGGGCCGCTACGTGCTCGTCTTCAACGGCGAGATCTACAACTTCCGCTCCCTGCGCCGGGAGCTCGAAGCAAAGGGCGTCCGTTTCAAGACGAGCGGCGACACCGAAGTGATCGCCGAAGGTTTCGCCCGTTGGGGCGAGGCGCTGTTCGAGAAGCTCGAAGGCATGTTCGCGCTGGTGATCTTTGACACCCTGGAACACCGCGTCACCGCGGCGCGCGACCCCCTCGGCATCAAGCCGCTTTATCTCACTCGGTCGGGAAAGCTGTTCGCGGCGGCAAGCGAGATGCGCCCGCTGCGGCGCCTCACGCGCCGAACGGAGGTCGACCCGGCCGCTCTCGCCGAGCTCCTCGTCTTCCGCTTCGCCGCCGGCAGGCTCTCCAATCTGCACGGCATCGAGATGCTGACGCCCGGCACGCTTGCCACCTTCTCGCTGGCGGACGGGAGTTACCGCGAGCGGCGCTTCGCCGATCTGCTCGACACCCTGCGCCCCGATCCGGCGATCGACCGCGACGAGGCGCTGGCGCTCGCCGAGGAGAACCTCACGCGCTCGCTCTACGATCATCTCCAAAGCGACGTCGGCTTCTCGATCCAGCTTTCGGGCGGCGTCGATTCGAGCCTGGTGCTGGCGCTCGCCTCCGAAAAGGTGGGCTGCCGCCTCGACAGCTACTCGATCCGCCTCGAGGACCTCCGCGTCGACGAGGCGCGCTTCCGCCAGCCCGTCGTCACCCGCTACCGTCCCAACCACACCGAGGTGGATCTCGACGGGCGCGCCTTCGCCGACGCGCTTCCCCGCGCCAACCACTTCATGGAAGGCCCCTCCCCCCATTTGGGCTGCGTCATGCTGATGCTGCTCTGCGAGACGATCCAGGAACGTCACAAGGTGGTGCTGACGGGCGAAGGGGCGGACGAGTTCTTCGGCGGCTACGACCGCTATCGCCAATGGCGCATGCTACGCAAGCACGGTCTGATCGGCAGGCTCGTACCCAATGCGTTCTGGCCGCTCTTGCCCCGCTACCGCTATCTGCGGCGCTTCGGCTATTTCGACGCGCCGCTCATCGCTTCCGTCCTGGTCGACCTGCCGGCGCTGTTCGGGATCTTCCCCGACCTCGTCCCCGCGCCCGGCGCCCGCGGCGATGCGGCGGCGCGCTTCGGCGATTTCCGCGACCGGATGCTCGCCGTCGACCAGACCGCCTATCTGGGCTCGCTGTTGGCGCGCCAGGACAAGATGGCGATGGCGGCGAGCGTCGAGGCCCGCGTCCCCTTCGCCCACATGCCGCTCGCAAGGGCGCTCAACCGCATCCCCAACGCCATCCGCGTCCCGGGCGGCGAGACCAAGCCCCTGCTCAAGGCCATTGCGCGCAAGTGGCTGCCGCGGGACGTGGTCGACCGGCGCAAGGTCGGGCTGACGCTCCCGATCGCCGACTGGCTGCGCGACGAGGACGGGCTCGGCCGCTACGTCTCGTTTCTCGCCGAACCCGGCTGCCGCCTGGCGGCCTATGCCGCGCCCCAAGCGCTCCCCCGCCTGGTCGAGACCTTCCGCGCGGAACCCGCCAGCGTTAACGCCGCGCTCTTGACGCATCTTGTCAATGTGGAGCTTTGGCTTAGAACGCTGGACGAGGATTTGCCGCGCCCGGTCGCGGCGGAACGCAATGGCGCCAAGCAGAGCGCGCGTGTGAGGGAGCACGGGTGACGGGATCGACATGACCGGCCTTTTGCAGACCATGATGGGACCCGTCCTGCGCCGTTACCGCACGCGCAAGATCGCGCTGACGCCGCGCCGGCTCACGGTGCCGCTCTCGGCCGTCGAGATCGACCGGCCGATCTTCTTCCTGAGCGTGCCGGGCGGCGGCCTGACGCTGCTGCTCAAATGCTTCCAGCGGCTCCCCAACACCTGCTTCTGCCACGGCAACCGGCGTTCCTGGGACGCGGCCGACAACGAGATGAGCGTGTGCGTGCGCGACCCCGACATGCCGCACGAGCTCTCCTTCTTCCACAACCCCTTCTTTCCGGCCGGCATGCCGACCAACCTGTTCCGCTACTGGACCTTCGCCACCGACGACAATGTCGGCCATTACCGCTTCGAGCCGGAGAACGTGAGCGCGGAGATGGCGGCGGGCTTCCGCACGGTCTTGAAGAAGATCATCCGCGCCCACGCCCTCGACCTCGACGACTGCCGCCTGATCGACAAGAGCCACCTCTTTTGCGTCAACGTCGCCGCGCTTCAGAAGATCCTCGCCGATTGCGATCCCTTCTTTGTGGTCGTCGCCCGCTCGCCCTATGGCGGCGTGCCGCGCACGGCGAGGAACTACTACCTCAACCCCGACAAGCACGGCTTTGACATGGACTATCTCGAGGCGGTGAAACTGTGCGCCCAGCATTGGCGCAATTCGTTCAAATTCGCCCTCGACGACGGCGCCAGGGTGCCGCATTTCCTGGTGACCCGCGTGGAGGACTTCTTCGCCGATCCCGAGAGTTATCTGCGCAAGGTCTGCGATTTCGCCGAACTCGATTTCGATCCCGGCATGGCGCCGGGCCCCGATCAACCCGCGACCCTTTACCAGCAGATGGGACGGCGCTGGTACCCGTTGCGCCGCTCGGTCACCGACAAGGCGAGGGCGGCGGTCTCCGAGGAGGAGGCAACCCTCATCGACGAGATTTGCGGTCCCGTCATGGCGCGGCTGGGCTACGCTTGAGCGCCCGGGCCCAGAAGCCGCCATTGGGCGGGCGCGGCCGCGGCCTCCTCTTCGTCATCGGCTCGCTCGACCTTGGCGGCGCCGAACGCCACGTCGCCCAATTGGCGCCGCGCCTCAAGGCGCTCGGCTGGCGGCCGACGATCTATTGTCTCGGGCGCTTGGGACGCCAGGCACAAAGCGTCGAGGAAAATGGCGTCGAGGTAGTCTCCCCGCCGATGGCGCTTTCGCTCGCCAGCGGCGGCCGCTTGGTCAAGGCGCTGGGGCTCGCGCTCTCGGCCCTCAAGCTCTCCTTGGTCATGGCCAAGCGCCGCCCGGCCATCGTCCACTTCTTCCTGCCGGCCGCCTATATCATCGGCGCGCCGCTCGCGATCCTCGCCCGCATCCCCGTTCGCGTCATGAGCCGGCGCAGCCTCAACGTCTATCAGGAGAGCCACCCCTTTGCGCGCCGCCTGGAACCCGTCCTGCACCGGCGCATGAGCGCGATCCTCGCCAATTCCGAGCGCGTGCGTCGCCAGCTCATCGAGGAGGAGGGCTGCGATCCCGCCCATGTCGAGCTGATCCACAACGGCGTCGATACGGACCTCTTCCATCCCGCCGCCGAGCGCGCCGCCGCGCGCCGGGAACTGGGGTTGGATCCACATGCCTTCGTCGTCACCGTTCTCGCCAATCTGATCGCTTACAAGGGCCACGCCGACCTGCTCGCCGCCCTCGCCACCATCGACGCCGATCTGCCCGGCCCCTGGCTGCTGCAATGCATCGGCCGCGACGACGGCATGGGAGGCGAGCTTGCCCGCTTGAGCGGGCAACTCGGTCTCGACGCCAATGTGCGGCTGATGGGCGAGCGGGCCGACGCAGCCGCCTATCTCGCCGCCTCCGATCTCGCCGTGCTTCCATCGCACCAGGAAGGCTTCGCCAACGCCATTCTGGAGGCGATGGCCTGCGGCCTCCCCGTCATCGCCACCAATGTCGGCGGCAATCCCGAGGCAGTTGTCGACGGCGAGACCGGGCTAATCGTCCCGCCGCACCACCCCGACGCCCTTGCCCGTGCCATATTGGAGTTAGCGGAAGACCCGGCGCTTGCACGCAAGATGGGCGCGGCGGGCCGCAAGCGGGCGGAGGCGCGGTTTTCCCTCGAGGCCTGCGTCGAGGCCTATGACGCCTTCTACAGGGGGATCGTCCCCGCGTCGTGACACGCCAGGCGCGCCCGTCTTGCCGCCCGCATGGGCTGCTGCTAGATGTTGGCCATGAGACTCATGGGGCGTCGTATAACGGCATTACGCTCGGTTCTGGTCCGAGATATCGGGGTTCGAATCCCTGCGCCCCAGCCATGAGCCTCCCTCGATGAACGACACCGACGCCACGCTCGACGAGCCGCGCAGCGACTTCATCCGCGACATCGTCCGCGCCGACATCGAGGCGGGCCGTGTCCGTGTCGGCGACATCGTCACCCGCTTTCCGCCCGAGCCCAACGGCTATCTCCATATCGGCCACGCCAAGTCGATCTGTCTCAATTTCTCGATCGCCGCTGAGTTCGGCGGCCGCTGTCATCTCCGCTTCGACGACACCAATCCCGTCAAGGAGGAGGAGGAATATATCGAGGCGATCA
>CAYVYD010000024.1:0-2422 GCA_964454415.1 uncultured Hyphomicrobiaceae bacterium
ACCCGCAATCCCAACCTCACCAACGAGACCGCCTTTCACCCCACCTTCGCCGAGGCGCTCGTCGAGGCGAACGGCGATCCGCTGATCGGCGAGCGGCCCGACTGGTGGTGGACGGGACTGCGTCCGGAAAAGGGCGTCTGCCCCGGCGTCGACGCCCACGGCAAGATCCACTCGCTCCCGCTGATCGATCTGGCGACGTGCTCGCGCGAGGAGGTGTTCGACTACTTCGCCAACTCCTGGGCGCTCAACGAGGTGCTGCTCTCGGCGATCCAGGGCGAGGACACCTTCAAGCGGCCGCCCTATCACCAGCTCCGCCACCCGATGCTGTTCTACTACGGCCACACGGTGGTCTTCTACGTCAACAAGCTGCGCGTGGCGGGCCTGATCGAGCAGCCGATCAACCCGTTCTTCGAGCAGCTCTTCGAGGTCGGCGTCGACGAGATGTCCTGGGACGACATGTCGAAGAACGAGATGGAGTGGCCGTCGGTGCGCGACGTCAACCGCTACCGCCACACCGTATTCGAAAAGGTCAAGGAGGTGATCGAGACCCATCCGGGCCTGGCGGACGGGCATGAGCAGATCACCTGGGACAACCCGCTCTGGGCGCTCTTTATGGGCATGGAGCACGAGCGCATCCATCTGGAGACCTCATCCGTGCTGCTGCGCGAATTGCCGCTCGCCTTCCTGCGCCGGCCCGACGCCTGGCCCGACCTGCACGACGCCGACGGCGCCAGCGGCGAGGGCGCCAAGACGAACGGCGCCGGGGTCGCCGACGCGATGGCCGAAATCGCGGGCGGCGACGTGGTGATCGGCAAGCCGCCCGACTGGCCGAGCTATGGCTGGGACAACGAGTATGGCGAGCGCAAGGCGACCGTGAACCCCTTCAAGATCTCGACCCAGATGGTGACCAACGGCGCCTTCCTCGACTTCGTGAAGGAGGGCGGCTACCACGAGGAGCGCTTCTGGGGCCCGGCGGGCTGGAAGTGGCGCAAGTTCCGCAACTGCAAATGGCCGACCTTCTGGGTCTCCGACGGGCCGGCCGGCAAGCACTCCTACAAGCTGCGCGCCATTTTCGAGATCATCGACATGCCGCAGGACTGGCCGGTCTGCGTCAACTTCCACGAGGCCAAGGCGTATCTGGCGTGGAAGACCGAGCGCGACGGCAAGACCTACCGGCTGCCCACCGAGGCCGAGCACACCTGGCTGTGCAACCCGGCGCGGCGCGCCAACGGCGCCACCGGCGCGCGGGTCGAGGACGCGGTGATGCGGCTCGACGCGGCGAAATTGGCCGAGGGCCACGCCGCCAACTTCAACCTCGCCTTCGGCTCGGAGGCGCCGGTGACCTGGTCGAAGCCGAGCGCGGAGGGCGTCCACGACGTCGCCGGCAACGTCTGGGACTGGTGCGAGGACGACTTCCACCCGCTCGCCTCCTTCAAGGTACACCCCTATTACGACGACTTCTCCACCCCCTGCTTCGACGGCGAGCACTCGATGATCCTGGGCGGCTCCTTCATCAGCACGGGCGACGAGGCCTCGGTCTGGGCGCGCTTCCACTTCCGCCCGCATTTCCTCCAACACGCGGGCTTCCACATCGTCGAGCCCGCACCCGGCGAGACCAATTCCGGCGCCATCCTGCTGCGCGAGGAGCGCCGCGACAGCGCCTACGACACCGCGGCGATGCTCAACCAGTACCTGCTGCTGCATTACGGCCGGGCCGCGGACGCGGTGCCCGAGAGCCTGCGCGCCATCGAGACCGCGACCTTCCCCGAACGCTGCACGGCCCTCCTCGTCGAGCGGGGCCGCGAGCTCGGCATCGGCTGGGACAAGGCGATCGACGTGGGCTGCGGGGTGGGCGGCGCCTGCTTCAGCCTCGCCCGCAACTTCGGCGAGGTGACCGGCATCGACATCTCGGCCACCTTCATCGACGCCGCCAAGCAGATCCAGAAGCAGGGCGCGATCGACTACGAGCTCGTGGTCGAGGGCGAGTTGACCGCGCCGCGCCGCGCCGAGGTCTCCTCGGCCGAGGCCGCCAGGATCGAGTTCCGCCGCGCCGACGCCTGCGCCCTGCCCCCGGAGCTGCACGACTTCGACGCGGTGCTGGCCGCCAACCTGCTCTGCCGGCTGCCGAGCCCGCGCGCCTTCCTCTCGCGTCTCGGCGGACCGCGCGGCCTGGTCAAGCCGGGCGGGCTGGTGCTGTTCGCCTCGCCCTATTCCTGGCGCGAGCGCTTCACCACCAAGAGCGCCTGGCTCGGCGGCCGCGACGAGGACGGGCGGCCGGTGCGCTCCTTCGACGCGCTCACCGAGGCGCTCGGCGAGGAGTTCGAGCTGGTCCACCGCGAGGACATCGTGGCGGTGCTGCGCGAGCACGCCCGCAAGTTCGAATACGTGGTGAGCGACGGCGCCCTTTGGCGCCGCAAGGGCT
>CAYVYD010000024.1:2522-7724 GCA_964454415.1 uncultured Hyphomicrobiaceae bacterium
GCCCGCAAGTTCGAATACGTGGTGAGCGACGGCGCCCTTTGGCGCCGCAAGGGCTGAGGCCGCGGACACGCGGGCGCTTCCCCGCGGCCCCGAAACCCGTAAGCCGCGAGACGATGCGTCCCCTCGGCCGCGTCATGCCCGGATGCGTTCTGGGCATCCAATCGGGCGTTCCTTCTCATCGGTGGCGGTTGCGCTGCCACCCCATTCATTGGATCGCCGGGACGAGCCCGGCGATGACGGAGGGTGAGGCCAAGGCCGCGCCGGGAAGCCGTTCCATCGCCCTCCCGCGTCATGCCCGGATGCGTTCCGGGCATCGCAAGTTGGACCATGGGACCGGCCGCCGCCGCCCTAGTGGACCCCCGGGGACAAGCCCTGGAGCGACGAGGAAAAGGGGCCCTAGGCGGCGCGCGGAACCGGGCCGGAGGACCCGGACGGTCCCGCCCTAGCGGCCAATTTTTTTTTACGCCGTCTGGAGGGCTTCGGCGTCTCCAGCTGCACCGGCACCGGCAGTCCCGAGAGGTGGAAGGCGCGCATCACCGCGCGACGGGCGGGCGGGTTGGAGAGCTCGGCGTCGAGGGCGAGAGCCTGGGTGCGCCCGCGGTTGGTGATGATCTCCCAGGCGGCCCGGTCGCGCTTCTTGAGCTCGCCGATGGCGTCCGCCAGGCTCGGCAGCACGGCGGGGTGGCGCAGCCCGTGATACTCGACCGCCTCGCCGATGACCGGGAAGTTGACGCCGATTTTGCTCATGTTGGCGATCAGGAACGGCTCCATGATGGTGTAGAGGATGGGGTAGCCCTTCTCGGCCGCCATCTCGATCACGCCGGCGATCAGCCCGACGGAGAGATAGGGAAGCAGCAGGCGCGAAAAGGCGCGGCGCAGGCGGTTGGTGCGCCTGGCGGGGTCGAGCGTCGCCCAGGCGAAGGGGCCGCGGCCGGCGCCGCATTCCTTCAGCCGCTGCTTGGAGATGGCGAGCCGCGAGAGCTCCGCCGCGTAGAGCGCCACCTCCGCGTTGTGGAGGACGGGGTGATCGCTGGCGGCCTGGATGGGGAAGCTCTCCAGCGGCTTGGCGTAGTCGGGCCGCACCAGCCGGGCGGTGCCGATCGGCGTGCCGCTCGCGCGGTGGCGCAGCAGCACGTGCAGCGAGCGGGCGTCGAAACGGTCGCGCTCGCGCTTGTCGGGAAAGTCCTCGGCGCGCTCGAAGCCGTGTTCCTCGACATAGACCTGGTAACGCAGCCGGTAGACCTCGTCGCGCAGCTCCGGCGTGTCGGCGCGGACGATCTCGAAGTAGCGCCGGTAGACGGCGTAGGAGAGCCTGGCCGCAAGCGGCATGACGAGCAGGCGCGCGGCGCCCGCGACCCCCTTGGGTCCGCTTGCCTCGTCGACGGCGGGCATCCGGGCGTCTGCGGCGCCCGGGAG
The DNA here is from genome assembly GCA_964454415.1 of uncultured Hyphomicrobiaceae bacterium. Classification (GTDB taxonomy): domain Bacteria; phylum Pseudomonadota; class Alphaproteobacteria; order Rhizobiales; family Methyloligellaceae; genus JAJFHN01. Next base: position 3,939 of record CAYVYD010000024.1, read on the forward strand.
CACCGGGCCGCCGGAAGCCGGATTTGGAGAAGTCGTTTGCTCCCGCGCCATCCGCCTATCCGAATTGGGCCGAACAGGATGCAATCGAGATGTGCCGTTGCGCCGCGACGTTCAACCCCTGCCTTGAAATTGTCAAGATACCGGCGCGGGTCGGCGGGCAGGGCGCGAGCATCGGCATCCTCACCTCAGGAAATAAAAGAGGACGAATGAAATCAGATAGATGCCGAGCACCACCAGCGAGTCCACCCCCATGCCGAGTACCTTCCTGGTGCGCCGCGTCACCAACCCTATGACGTATACCACGGTCATCAATATGCCGACCGCGAGCGCGAAGGTGGCGGTTCGGTCCATTTCCGCCAGCACCGGCCCCGGCCGGTAGAAAACATCGGCCGGCAGCAGCAGCACCAGCATGATGAGGTTGGAGCCAAAGATGTTCGACATGGCCATGGTGTAGGAGCGCAGCCGCACCGCCATCACCGTGGTCGAAAGCTCCGGCAGCGACGTCGCGGCCGCCAACGCCGTGACGCCGATGAAGCTGGTGCCCAATCCGGTTTGCACCGCGATCGTCTCCGACAGCTCGACCAGAAGCACGCCGCAGACCAGGATCACGGCGGCAGTGGCGAGGCTGCGCCGGGTGAGCGCCGCGAAGGAGATCCCAGCGAGGCCCGCGCGCCACGGGCTCCCCTCCTCGTCGTGCTCCTCGGGGATCACGATCGGCGTCCAGGCGGCAGTGGCGTTGTCGAGATTGCGCAGCAGCCAGACCGACAACACGTAGGCGAGCCCCAGCAGCACCGTGCCGTACCCCACATGGGCGAGCAGAGGCCGGTCGCCGACGGCCGTCGCGCTCGCCAACAGCGCCAACAGCAGCAGCAGAAAACATCCCTCCAGCACCGGTGTCGGGTTGCGCGGATAGGAGGTGAGCGCCGCGCGGGGAATAATGACGTCGGCTAAGACGAGGATGATGGTGTTGAACAGAATGCTGCCGAACATATTATTCAGCAACAGATGGGCCTCGGCCTCCAGCGCCGCCGTGACCGTGGTCACGACTTCCGGAAGCTCGGTGATGCCGGCGAGGAATATCAGCCCCATCAGCGCCTTGCCGATGCGCTTGCGGTCGGAGATTTCGTCCGCATAGACCGAGAGCTTTGTGCCGGCCAGCCACACGCCGAGCGCCGCGAGGCCGAACAGGGCGGCGTTGAGCGCGAGGGGGAGTTCGGCGAACGGAAAGAGGGTCATCAGCCGAGGAAATCGCTAGCAAGAAGGGCGAGGCAGCTTACGAGACCGGCGAGCGGCACCCAAGCCGGCACGGTGAAGACGCCGGCTGGCGCGGCGACGCCCTTGAGCTTGAGCCGGAGCAGCGCCAGGCAGACCAGCGCGAAGATGGTAAGCGTGACCCGCGCCGACATTTCGGCAAGCCCGGCGAGCGGAAACAGCAGCGACAGGGCAAGGATGACCGCGACCACCAGCGCCGTGGCGACGAGCGGCGTCCGCGTCACCCCGTTCACGCGGCCGAGCACCGCCGGCAGCGACCCCTGGCGCGCCAGCCCGTAGATCACGCGCGAGGCCATAATGATCTGGACGATGACGCCGTTGAGCGTGGCGACGATGGCGATGGCGCTGACCGCAGCCGAGGAGAGGCCGGTAACGCGGGTGAACACGAGGGCGAGCGGCGCCCGCGCGTCGCGCAGGTCGGCTACCGGCACCAGGAGCACGGCGACGGCCGCGACCAGCACGTAGATCAGGGTGGTCGTGATCAGCGTGATGAAGATGGCGCGCGGCACGGTGTGCGTGGGGTCCTTCACCTCCTCGGCGACGTTGACCATGTCCTCGAAACCGACGAAGGCGAAGAAGGCGAGCAGGCCCGCCGCGGCGATGCCGATCCAAACCTGGCCCTCCAGCGAGCCCGGCACGACCGCCGGAAGGTCGAGGGCGAGGTTCGGGTGATAGAGGAAGCCGGCGCCGACGATGAGCGCCAGGCCGCCCACCTCGACCAGGGTGAAGAAGGCGGCGAAGGCGACCGATTGCAGGATGCCCCAGGCGGCGACCGCGCCCATGGCCAGCACCACGCCGGCGATGACCGGGCCCTGGGGCAGGTCGACGAACTCGCGGATATAGCCCGCGCTTCCCACCGAGACGGCCGACGCCGTGAGCGATCCCGCGCTAACGACCATCAGCCCGACGGCGAGCGAGAGCAGGCCAGAGCCGAGCCCCTCCCTCACATAGGCGGCCTCGCCGGCGCTGACGGGGAGCCGGCCGGAAAACTCGGCGAAGGCCGCCGCCGCCGGCGCCATCACCAGGGCGGCGAGCAGAAAGGAGAGCGGCGCGTAAATGCCGGCGCGGGCGGCCACGGCGCCGATCAGCACATAGATGCCGGCGCCGATCGTCACGCCGAGCCCGTAAAGGACGAGCAACGGCAGGTCGAGGACGCGGTCGAGCTCGGCGGCCTCGCCGGCCGGTCGAGGGGGCCGGCCGGCCAGGGGCTGGCTGTCGGGAAGTTCGTTCACGGCGTGCGGCGTTCGACGACGCCCCTTTATGCGGCATTGACGGAGGCCGATAATAGCCGACGGGGACGGCCGGGGGCGAGGACCGGATGAGGGCGAGGCGATGAAGGCGATGGTATTGGAGCGGCCGGGCGGGAAGCTCGTCGCGCGCGAGCTGCCGGACCCGCGCCCAGGGGCGGGCGAGGTGGTCGTCGAGGTGGCCGCCTGCGGCGTCTGCCGCACCGACCTCCACGTCGTCGACGGCGACCTGCCCGGCGTGAGGTTCCCGATCGTTCCCGGCCACGAGATCGTCGGCAGGATCGTCGAGAGGGGGGCGGACGTGGAGGGCCTCGAGCTGGGCCAGCGCGTCGGCATCCCCTGGCTGGGGAGCACCTGCGGCCACTGCCGCTATTGCCGCGGTGGCCGGGAGAACCTATGCGACGAGGCCCGCTTCACTGGCTACCAGATCGACGGCGGCTACGCCGAGCGCGCCGCCGCCGACGCGCGTTATTGCTTTCCGCTTCCCTCCGGGCTCGGCGACGCCGAGGCGGCACCGCTGCTGTGCGCCGGGCTGATCGGCTACCGCTCGCTCGCCATGGCGGGCGAGGGCAAGCGGCTCGGCCTCTACGGCTTCGGCGCAGCCGCCCACATCGTCGCCCAGCTGGCCCGCCACCAGGGCCGCGAGGTCTACGCCTTCACCCGGCCAGGGGACGGAGCGGCGCAGGATTTCGCCCGGGGGCTCGGCGCGGTCTGGGCGGGCGGCTCCGACGAGGCCGCGCCCGCCGCGCTCGACGCCGCGATCATCTTCGCGCCGGTGGGAAGCCTGGTTCCGGCGGCGCTGCGCGCGACCGCCAAGGGCGCCGCCGTGGTCTGCGCCGGCATACACATGTCGCAGATCCCCGCCTTTCCCTACGCGATCCTGTGGGGCGAGCGCTGCCTGCGCTCGGTCGCCAATCTGACGCGGCGCGACGGCATCGAATTTTTGGAATTGGCGCCGCGGATCCCGGTCGAGACCACGGTCGAGACCTTCCCCCTCGGGCAAGCCAACGAGGCGCTCGAACGCCTGTCGGAGGGCCGCCTCACGGGGGCGGCGGTGCTGATCCCCTGAACCCCCCGGGACGCCCCCGGGACAGGCCGCTCAGGCGGCGATCTCGCCGTGATCGAGCTCCAGCGACTTGAGGTCCTTGAGCACGATCCGGTTGCAGCTCGGCATGGCGATCTTGCCCTCGCCCTTGAGCCGGCTCAAGACGCGGCTCACCGTCTCGATGGTGAGGCCGAGATAATCGGCGATGTCGTTGCGGCACAT
>CAYVYD010000024.1:7824-10173 GCA_964454415.1 uncultured Hyphomicrobiaceae bacterium
CGACCGGGCCGCCAGCAGCGACAGGAAGCGGGCCACCCGCTCCTCGGCGTTCATCCGCCCGAGGGTGACGAGCTGATCCTGCATCTCGTCGAGCTCGCAAAGCACCGCCCGCATGATGGCGCCGTGCAGGCACGGCATGCCCTCGGCGGTGTTCTCGACCGAGGTGCGCCGGAGCGCGATCAGCGACACCGGCGTCACCGCCTCGACGGTGAATGTGTAGCGGGGGTTGATGGAATAGCCGATCAGATCGCCGGCGAAGATGAACCGGTTGATCTGGCGCCGGCCGTCTTCCAGCTGCTTGCAGCCGCGCAGCACGCCCTCGGTTATCAGGAAGTAGTGATCGGCCTCGTCGCCCTCGAAGAAGACGACGCTGTTGGGACCGTAGGACTTGCGGTTGCCGAGGTCCTCCAGCAACGGGCAGCTTGCCAGGCTGCAAGTAGCGGTGCCCCTTCCGCACGGCATCGCCCGTACGCCGGCACCATTGGATTTGCCCGAAGTGACGATATCCAACACGATCCACCTCCTATCGCGTTTGGTTTCACACTCGAAATCCAGTCCTCGAAGCAAACACGCAACCGGCCCGGCGCGCCAGTCGGGAAACCTACGTATGCTTACCAGAAGGCAAATCCAGAGCGACTGCGCCGAATCGAACATCCCAGCCTCGTCCGGCCGGGCCGCCCCCCTAAAGGCCCATGCGACCGGCCGTCAACGGCGCTCCGGTCCGCCGCCGGCGTGGCCGTCGACGGCCATGCGGATCGCCGAGAACAGGCAGGCATGCTCGATCGGCTTCTCGAGCAGCATCATCGCGCCCATCCGCCGGACCCGCTCCGGCACCGGCAGCTTGGGCACCCGGGTCATCAGGATCACCGGCGGAGACGCCGGCGACCGGCGGACCGCCTCGAGCACCTCGAGGCCGTCGATGTCGGGAAGCCGCATCTCGAGCAGCACGCAACAGGGGCCGAGCGCCTCGAAGGCCTCGAGGAACCGCCTGCCGCTTTCGAAGGCGCTGACCCGGTATCCCTCGCTCTTCAGCAGCACCTCGAAGGAGTGGCGCGCCGCGCCGTCGTTCTCGACGATGGCGATCAAATGGGTGGCGTTTGGGTGCGGACGGGTCATCCGGACGGCAAGGTCGTGGCGCGCCACGGCGGCGGCGTTGCGGGATCCGTCAGCATGGCGCGGGCGGAGGGGCGGCGGCAATTCAGCAAAACTACCTACCCCGGCGGCGGGGCCGGCAGGCTTCAGACCTGGGGGTCGATGCCGGCGCTGATCGCCATGCGCACCAGGTGAGAGAGGCTCTGGGCGCCGGTCTTCTTCATGATGCGGGCGCGGTGCACCTCGACGGTGCGCGGGCTCAAGCCCAAATTGTGGGCGATGATCTTGTTGGGCCGGCCGATGATGAGCTGCTTCATCACGTCGCCCTCGCGCGGGGTCAACGTCCCGAAGGCTTCCCGCGCCCGCTCGGCGAAGGCGCTGGCGCGCTCGGCCCGGTCGCGGCTCGCCAGCGCCTGCTCGACCGATTTCAGAAGCGCGTCCGCGTCGAACGGCTTTTCGATGAAGTCGGCGGCGCCGATCTTCATCGCCTTCACCGCCATCGGCACGTCGCCGTGGCCGGTGATGACGATCACCGGCGGCTCGCGGAGCGCACCCATGGCGAGCAGCCGCTCGAGCAGGTCGATGCCGTCGGCATCGGGGAGCCGGACGTCGAGCAGCACGCAACCGATATCCACGTCGGCGCAACCCTCCAGGAATTCGGCCGCGCTGGCGAAGGCGCACGGCACGTGGCCGGCGACCGCAAGCAGGCTGCAGAGCGAATCGCGCACCGCCTCGTCGTCGTCGACGATGCAGATGGTCCTCCCCTGCGCGCTCATTCGAGATCCTTCTGCCTGATCGGCAGCACCACGCGGAAGCGCGCGCCGCCGCCCCTCACATTCTCGCCGGCGATCCGCCCGCCATGGGCCTCGACGATGTTGCGGCAGACCGACAAGCCGATCCCCATGCCATCGCTCTTGGTGGTGACGAAGGGCTCGAAAAGCTGCGCTTTGACCTGCTCGTCGAGGCCCGGCCCGCTGTCCTCGACGGTGATCGCCACCTCCTCCTCTCCGGCGCGCCCGATGCGCACCGCGATGCGTTTCTCGCCGTCCCAGCCCTCCAGCGCGTCGATGGCGTTGCGCACCAGGTTCTGGATAACCTGCTGGATCTGGATCCGGTCGATCAGCAGCTTGGGCAGATTCTCCTCGGCCTCGAGTGCGAAGTCGACCGTCTTGGCGCTGGTTCCGACAAAGGCGAGCTTGGTCGCCTCCTCGACCGTTTCCGGCATGGTCTCCCAGCTCCGCTCCGCCTCGCCCCAGA
>CAYVYD010000024.1:10273-16041 GCA_964454415.1 uncultured Hyphomicrobiaceae bacterium
AGCTCGCTGATCCGCCGCTCGGCCTCCTTGCGCGCCGAGATATCCTCCACCATGGCGGTGAATATCCTGCGGCCGTGGAGCTCGACCTCGCTCAGGGAAAGGTGCACCGGGACGACCGAGCCGTCCTTGCGCAGGGCCGCGACCTCGCGCCCCAGGCCGATGATCCGCGGCACACCGCCGGCCAGATAGCGGCGCATGAAGGCGTCGTGCCCGCTGCGGTAGGGCTCGGGCATCAGCTCGCCCACGTTGCGGCCGACGCATTCGTCTCGGCGATAACCGAACATCCGCTCCGCCGCCGGGTTGAAGTCCTCGATCGTCCCCTTCTCGTCGCTGGTGATGATCGCCGAGACGGCGGTGTCGATGATGGCGGTGAGCTTGGCGCCGGCCTCCTCGGCCGCCTCGCGGTCGCGAATCTGCTCCTGCATCAGCCGCCCGAAGAACAGCACCGAGAGCAGCGCCAGCACGCTCACGCCGAGCCCCGGAAGCTCCTGCAGATGGGCGTTCCAGGCGGTCAGCGGCCAGATCTCGTGCGCTTCGAGCGCGGTCAGGATCTGGCGCAGGGCCATCAGCGCGATCATCGCGGTGATCACCACGATGCGCCAATCCCTGATCCGCCGCAGAACCACCAGCGAGAGCGCGAGCGCGGCGACCCGCACCGCGATCGACACCAGCAGAACGATGCTCACCCCTTGCCTCCGGTCGCCGCCTGTCGCACAAGCGCGATGGTTCGGTTCATAATGATCATGCGAAGTCCTTCAGCCGGGCAAGGGACGATTGAAACAATATTCCAATTTACCGCCGGGACGGAACCGCCGGGACGGCGGCGTCTTAGCCGAGGGAGCGGCCGGATGCGATTAGAGCTGGAACACGAGCACTCGCCAGAGGCGATCAGCGCCCGGCTCGCCGACGGACCGCGGCCCTCCTATATCCGCGACTGGGTCTATGGCGGGATCGACGGCGCCGTCACCACCTTCGCCGTAGTCGCCGGCGTGGTGGGCGCGGATCTGAGCGCGCGGGTGATCCTGATCCTGGGGCTCGCCAACCTGCTGGCCGACGGCTACTCCATGGCCGCCGGCAACTACAGCGCCACCAAGACCGAGATCGACGAATACCGGCGGATCACCGAGATCGAGCGCCGCCACATCGCCCTCGACCCCGGCGGCGAGCGCGAGGAGATCCGCCAGATCCTGCTCGCCAAGGGACTGACCGGCGAGGTGCTCGAGAGCGCCGTCGACGCGATCACCGACGACGTCGAGCGCTGGATCGACACCATGCTCACCGAGGAATACGGCCTCACGCGGGTGTGGCGCTCGCCGCTCGCCGCCGCGCTCTTCACCTTCGCCGCCTTCCTGATCTGCGGCGCGGTGCCGCTGCTCCCCTATCTCGCCGGCGTTGCGCACGGCTTCGCGGCCGCCGCGGCTATGACCGGGGCCGTCTTTTTCGTGATCGGCTCGCTGAAGAGCCTGTGGACGCCGGCGCCATGGTGGCGCTCGGGGCTGGAGACGTTCGCCATCGGCTCCTCGGCGGCGGCTGCGGCCTATCTGGTCGGATACATTCTCAAGTCGATGGTGTGAGCCCGCCCGGCGGATCGATCCGCAGCGCGCGGGCCGCTTCGCGCGCCACCTGGTCGGGCGCGCCGGAGGCATCGACCGCCGCCCAGGCGATCGGCCCGGTCGGCCAGCCGTGCTGCTGCTCGACCACGGCGGCGTCGGCGTCGGAGGCATCCCCGCTGCGCCCGTCGACGCGGTCGATCAGCACCTGCTTGGGCGCCTCCAGCCAGACCGCGCGCAACGGCACGCCCGTGTAGCGGCCGAGATCCTCGATCATCCGGCGGTGACGGGGCGAGGCCGAGACCGCGTCGAAGACGACCGAATAGCCGGCCTGCAGCACCGTGCGCGCCTTGTCGATCAGCCGGCGGTAGACCTGCTCGCTTACCTCCGGCGCGTAGCCGTCGGGCCCCAGCGGGGCGGTCCGCTCGACGCCGAACATCGCCTTGCGCTCGACGTCGCTCCGCAGATGAACGGCGCCGGGCGGGGCGCCTATATGGGGAGCGAGCGCCGCGCTCAGCACCGTCTTGCCGGTGCCCGAGAAACCGCCCACGGCGATCAACCGCAGCTCGCGCGGACGCACCAGCGCCAGCGCCCGCTCGAACAGGGCCTGCGCCTCGCTTTGCGCGCGGCGGCGCTCCTCGCCGTGCCTGTGGGGCAGCGAATCGATCGTCACCATCGCCCGGACGCCCGCGCGCACCGCCATAAACAGCGGCAGGGCGCGCAGCCCCGCATAGTTGCCGTCCTCGCCCGCCGCCTCGAGATAGCGGTTCAGCACCGCGTTGGCGTGGCCCACGAGCCCACGGTGCCACAGGTCCATCAGCAGGAAGGCGAGGTCGTAGAGCGTGTCGACGGTGGCGATGGTTTCGGAGAACTCGATTGCGTCGAACAGCGTCGGCTCGCCCTCCAGCAGGACGATGTTGCCGAGGTGCATGTCGCCGTGGCAGCGCCGCACGAAGCCCTTGGCGGCGCGCTCGCGCAGCAGGGCACCCACCGCGGCTAGCTCGTTGAGCAGCGCCTGGGAGTACTCCCTGGTCGCCTCCGGCGGGATCACGTCGGCGGCCCGGGTGAAGGCCACCACCGTCGAGGTGATCACGTCGGACAAGAGTTTCTCGCCGTCGGCGTGGCGGTCGGCATTGGCGCTTGCGTGGAACGCGGCGACGTGCTCGGCCAGCTCCGGCATCAGCCCGGCGTCGAGCCGGCCGGCCCGCGCCAGCCGGTCGAGCAGGCAGGCCTGGTCGAACTCGGCCATCTCGACCACCCATTCGACCACGTCGCCCGCCTCCCCCAGCTTGAGCGATCCGTCAAGGCCGCGGGCAACGCCCAAAAGGCCCAGATAAAGGCCGGGCGCGGTCGCCCGGTTGACCTCGAGCTCCCGTTCGCAGGCGCGGCGGCGCTTTTCCAGGTTGGAGAAGTCTAGATAGCCGAGGTCCACCTGGCGCTTGATCTTGTAGGCGCGGGAGCCGGTCAGAAAAATAATGGAGGCATGGGTGTCGACGCGCTCGACCGACGCCACGGGCGGGTCGTAATGGGACCCCTCGCTCAAAAACGCGATAACGTCGCCCTGGTCGGCCGCGGTCAAAACGCTCATCCATCCCTGATTCTTTGGCGCTTGTGGCAATATGGCCGGCATGGGCCAAGTTCATCAGCCGGCCGGGCCCTAGTCTTTGACGCTGATCAAATCGACCGGGCCGGCGCCGTTCTAGCCTATAATAGCGGGAGTTGGGGGCGTATAAGGTACCCGCCGGAGGCGGCGCGAGCGCGCCGCCAAGCCGTCAGCCGCCCGCTTGCGGCGGGGATTGAGCAAATTTCGAGGCGATTTCGGACCGACGATGAAAGCGACACGAACCTGGATTCTGATTGCCGACGGCGCCCGCGCGCGCATCCTGGAAAACGACGGCCCCGGCAAGGGCGTCAAGGCGGTAAAGGGGGGCGAGTTCCACACCGATCTCCAGCCCGACCGCGAGGTCTTCGCCGACCGTCCGGGCCGCACCCATGATTCGGCCGGTCCCGGCCGCCACGCGATGGAGCCGCCGGTTAGCCCGCACCGCACCGCCAAGGCAGAGTTCGCCCGGAGCCTGGTGGAGACGCTCGACGGCAAGCTGGCCCAAGGCGCCTTCGACCGGCTGATCGTCGTCGCCCCGCCGCAGGCGCTGGGCGATCTGCGCCGGCATTTCTCGGGCGCGTTGAAGGCGTGCCTGACGGCCGAGCTCCACAAGGACCTCACCAAGGTCCCCGACAGCGAGATCGCCCCCCACCTGGAAGACGTCCTGGCGGTCTGAGGAGGACGAAGCGGCGACCGCCCGTCGCGCTCCGCCGCGAGCCCCTCCCTCACCTGCCGATTGATCCTGGTCAATGCGATGCGCGGGCCGGTGCTCTAGCCATGGCGTCAGGGGCGCGGCGGCCGCCGCCCGGCCGACGGCGACCCGACGTTTGAGCATCATTGCAGTAAAATCGAGGTCCCGAAATGAACAAGCGATCACTTCTCCCCTCCCTGTGGGGACACCGCGAGGACGACGATGCGTTCCTAAACCTTCACAGGGAGATCGAAAGGGTTTTCGATGATTTCCAGCGCGGCTTCCATCTGCCCGGGTGGCTGAAGCCCTCCGGGGGCGTCAGCGCGCTCTCGCCACGCATCAACGTCAGCGAGACCGATAACGCGGTCGAGGTCACCGCCGAGCTTCCCGGCGTCGACGAGAAGGACGTCAAGCTGGAGCTCACCGACGATTTGCTCACCATCAGCGGCGAGAAGAAGACCGAGAAGGAGGAGAAGGAGAAGAACTACCACCTTATCGAGCGCTCCTACGGCTCGTTCCGGCGCTCGCTGCGGCTTCCCTTCCAGGCCGACGCCTCCAAGGCCGACGCCAAGTTCAAGAACGGCGTGCTGACCGTGACGCTGCCGAAGCCTCCCGAGGCCAAGGCCAAGGCCAAGAAGATCGAAGTGAAACCGGCCCCCTAAGACGGCCGGAATGCGGACGCCCGCGACGTTTCGCGCATCTCCCTCCCCTCCCCAGATTGCGCCTTTGTCGCGGGCGTACCGCGTCCCCAGAAGACACCGGCGGCCGAATTGACCGCGATCAATGCCGCGGGCCGGGCGTCCGCCGAAAATTCCCCGATGACCCGGCGTTCCGGCGGCGCGGGTCGGCAACCGCAACAACAGGAGCCGCAGCAATGCAGGTCAACCCATCGGCGCCGAGGACCGTGCTCGCGGCCGCCATGGCCCTCGCTTTCGCCCTCGCCCCGGGGATCTGCGCCGCCGAAGAGGGCGCGCAATCGGGATCCGCCGCCGGCGCGGCGCAGTTGAGCGCGCAGGAAAAGGCCCGGTTCCGCGAACGCATGGACGGCGCGACGACGCTCGAGCAATGCAAGGCGATCTTCGCCGAGCACATGAAGCTCGCCGACCAGCGGACGGCCGAGAAGACGGCCAAGATGAAGAACCAGATGGCGGCCGCCGGCGGCGTCCAGAACCGCTGCATGAAGGGCTCCAAGGGCGGCGAGAGCGGCGGCGGGGGATGCTGCAAGGGCATGGGCCAGACTACGGGCCAGGACGGCGGCGGCGGCCATGACGGCCATGGCGGCGGCGGCCACGGCGGTTAGCGCACCGCCGCCGGGAACGCCTCCGGCGCGGACCGCCGCGCGGGCGCGCGGCAACGCATCCTTTCCCCGGTCAGACATTGCCGCCTCCCTGGCCGGGGCGGTGGTCGCCCCGTCAAGTTGCGTACCAGGGCTTGACGGGGCGTCTCGCCGCGGGCGACCAATGCCGCCGACAGACCCGCCAACACCCCTAACCCGCGAGGATGGAGATGTCCTACAAGACGATTCTGACCTACCTGCCGACGGCGAAGCGCGCGGCCGCCATTCTCGACGCCGGATTCGCGCTGGCCGAGCGTTTCGGGGCGCATTTGATCGCGTTGCACATCCACCCCAGCCTCTACTCGCCCGCGGCCGTCGCCGACGACATTCCGACCGGCATTCTCGACATGCTGATGGAGGCCCGGACCAAGGAGGCCGCCGCGATCCGGCGCGGCTATGACAAGCGGGCGAAGGGCTCGGGCGCGGCGAGCGAATGGCGCTGCGAGGAGGCGCTGCACGGCGACGCGACCCAGGACATCATCGACAATGCGCTCTGCGCCGACCTGATCGTCACCTGTCCCACCTTCGGCGACCATTTCGACACCTGGTCGGACCGCCCGGCGCGGATCGTCATCGGCACCGGGCGGC
>CAYVYD010000025.1:0-15887 GCA_964454415.1 uncultured Hyphomicrobiaceae bacterium
TGTTGGGCGGCTCGTTGGCGACGATCTGCGAGATGCGCTTGGCGGCGCTGTCGCTGACGGTTATGGAGGTTTGCGGCATTTCTAAATCATTTCAAATGGCTGGGGCTTGCGCGCCGGGGCTGACGGGGCCGAATCCGGCGGCGGGGCCCACCCTTCAGAAGATATGGTCGCGCGCGCCGTTGTCAATCGGCCATCGGTGGCGGAGCCATTCCGGGGGGTGCGCGTGAGTCACAGAGCGCCGCGCCCGCGCGCTCCTTACGCGAGCGATCCCGAGCGGAGCCGCGGCCGGTTCCACCGCGAGGCGGCAAGCCCGACGCGCTCGGCGTTCCAGCGCGACCGCGACCGGATCTTGCATTCGACCGCCTTCCGCCGCCTCACCCACAAGACCCAGGTCTTCGTCTATCACGAGGGCGACCATTTCCGCTCCCGCCTGACCCACAGCCTGGAGGTGGCCCAGATCGCCCGCTCGATCGCGCGCACGCTGGGGTTGGACGAGGACCTGGCCGAGGCCATCGCGCTGGCGCACGATCTCGGCCACCCGCCCTTCGGCCACGCCGGCGAGCGCGCCCTGGATCAAGCGATGGCGGGCTTCGGCGGCTTCGACCACAACGCCCAGAGCCTGGCGATCGTCACCGGGCTTGAGCGCAAATACGCCTCTTTCGACGGGCTCAACCTCACCTGGGAGACGCTGGAGGGGATCGTCAAGCACAACGGCCCGCTGATCCCCCCGGCGGGCGGGGAGGGGGGCCGGCCGGGCACCCCCTTGCCCCCCGCCATCGCCGCCTATTGCGAGCGCCACGACCTCGAGCTCCACACCCATCCGGGCCCGGAAGCCCAGGTGGCGGCGCTCTCCGACGACATCGCCTACAACAATCACGATCTCGACGACGGTTTCCGCGCCGGGTTCCTCGCCGCCGGGGAATTGGCCGAGGTGCCGCTCGCGGGGCGGTTTTACGGCGAGGTGACCCGCGCCCACGGCGCGCTCGAGGGCGGCCGGCTGATCTACGAGATCAACCGCCGGCTGATCACGCTGATGATCGAGGACGCGGTCGCCGAGACGCGCGCCCGCTTGGCCAAGGTCGGCGCGGGCTCGCCCGAAGAGGTGCGCGCGGCACCCCAACCCGTCGTCGGCTTCACCGGCGCGGTCGAGGCGGAGCTCGCGGCGCTGCGCGCCTTTCTCCACGCCCGCGTCTACCGGCACGAGCACATTGTCACGGTGATGGGCGGCGCCGAGCGCATCGTCACCGATCTGTTCGGGCGCTATCTCGCCGATCCCGCCCGGATGCCCGAGAAGTGGCGGGCCCGCGCGGCGGGCGAGGGCGAGCTCGAGCGCGCCCGTCACGTCGCCGATTTTATCGCCGGCATGACCGACCGCTACGCCATTGGCGAGCATCGCCGCCTGTTTGACGACACCCCCGAATTGATATAGGTCGGCTGCGCCGCTGCCGCGCGCCGGTCTCGGCCAAAAAGCCGCGGCGATCGCGATCCCTGAGCAGCTTTCGAGCGGGGCCCCACCCGATGGATGTGTTTGCGCATTTCGCCGCCGAAATCGACCATGCCGTCAAGGCGCTTCAGGCGGCGGGCGAGGTGCCGGGCGACGCCCCGCTGGAGGGCGTGAACGTCGAGCCGCCGCGCGATCCCACCCATGGCGACCTCGCCACCAACGCCGCCATGGTGCTGGCGAAACCGGCCAAGAAGAACCCGCGCGAACTGGCGGAAAAGCTTGCTGAAGTTCTCGCCGAGGATAAATACGTCGCCGGCGTCGAGGTGGCGGGGCCGGGCTTCATCAACATCACGCTGAAGCCCGAGGTCTGGGGCGGGGTGGTGCGCGACATCCTAGAGGCCAAGGGCGAGTACGGCCGTGCGGATTTGGGCGCGGGCGAGGCCGTCCTGGTCGAATATGTCTCCGCCAACCCCACCGGCCCGCTCCATGTCGGCCATTGCCGCGGCGCCGTCTTCGGCGACGCGCTCGCCAACCTGCTCGCCTTCGCCGGCTATGAGGTCACCCGCGAATATTACATCAACGACGCCGGCGCCCAGGTCGACATGCTGGCGCGCTCGGCATACCTGCGCTACCGCGAGGCCTTGGGGGAGAAGATCGGCGAGATCCCGGAAGGGCTTTATCCGGGCGACTATCTGGTGCCGGTGGGCCGCGCGCTCGCCGAGGAGTTCGGCGAGCGCCTGCTCGCCATGGAGGAAGCCGAATGGCTGCCCCTGGCGCGCAAGGCGGCGGTCGCGGCGATGATGGCGCAGATCGAGGACGACCTCGCCGCGCTCGCCATCCGGCACGACGAGTTCTATTCGGAAGCCGCCCTCACCGCCGAGGGCGACCAGGTCGCCGCGACCATCGAGGAACTGCGCGCCAAGGGCCTGGTCTATGAAGGGCGCCTGCCGCCGCCCAAGGGCAAGCCGCCCGAGGACTGGGAGGAGCGGGAGCAGACGCTGTTCCGCTCGACCCAGTTCGGCGACGACATGGACCGTCCGCTCGTCAAGTCGGACGGCAGCTACACCTATTTCGCCGCCGACATGGCCTATCACCGCGCCAAGATCGCCCGCGGCTTCGCCAATCTGATCGACGTGTGGGGCGCCGACCACGGCGGCTACGTCAAGCGGATGACGGCCGCGGTCGCAGCGCTCTCGGGCGGCGCCGCCCGTCTCGACGTCAAGATCTGCCAGCTCGTGCGGCTGTTCCGTAAGGGCGTTCCCGTCAAGATGTCGAAACGGGCGGGCAGCTTCGTCACCCTGCGCGAGATCGTCGACGAGGTGGGCTCGGGCAGCGTGCGCTTCATGATGCTCTACCGCAAGAACGACGCGGTGCTCGATTTCGACCTCGCCAAGGTGCTCGAGCAATCGCGCGACAACCCGGTCTTCTACGTCCAATACGCCCATGCGCGGGCGCATTCGGTGATGCGGAATACTAGGGAAATCTTCGCGGATTTCGATGAAGATAGAGAAGAATTGGCTTCATCCGACTTGTCAATCCTCAAATCCGATGAAGAAATCTCATTAATAAAGAGATTATCCTATTATCCTCGTATTATTCAGGCGTCTTCTTTATCTCATGAACCTCATCGCGTTGCGTTTTATTTACATGAGCTTGCCAGCGACTTCCACAGCTTGTGGACACGGGGCAAAGAGTCGCCACAATTACGCTTTATTAACCCTGACGACCGAGAGTTAACAATGGCCCGTGTCGCGCTCGTTATTGCGACAGCGGATGTGATAGCGTCAGGCCTCGGTGTACTCGGTGTCCAACCAATCAGTGAAATGCGTTAAAGTGGCCGCGTTGACCGCGCCGAGGTGAGTATGAGGGAAGTATCGTCATGTCTCTGTTGAAGCAGGGGACCGGCGGCGGCCGGAACTCGAAGGCTCGCGACGACTCCGATGCTCGAGTCCCGAAGGTGCCCAATCCGATGGGTGCCGCGCGCCGGGCCGGAAACGGCATAGCCCCCCGCCATATCGAACCAGCACCCAAGGCCAAGGCAGGATTGCCGGGGCTGGCGGGCTTCGCGCGGACCGACGCCTACGCCCGGACCAAGAAGGGGGCCGCGCCCGCGGCGCCCCAGCCCGAAAGTCCGAAGTTCGAGCCCCAGGCCCACCCGGTCGTAGAGCCGGAGGAGATGGTTGCCCAGCCGGCGCCGGTCGAGGCCGAAGAGCCCTTCGAATCGGCCGACGCCGACAACCTCGCCGACTATGCCGCCTTCGCCGACGCCGCTCCTTCGGAGGAGCAGCCGCAACAGGAGGATGGCTGGTCGTTCGCCAGTCAGGCCGCGGCGGGGGCAGGTGAAGAGTTTGCGCTCGAGGCCGGAGAGGACGAGGCGGCAGAAGACCAGTTCGGCGCGGGGGAGGCGGACGTCGAGGCCGCCGGCGAGGCCGATGACGATTTCAGCGGCTTTTCATTGGATTCGCTCGAGCGCTATCTGGCGGGCGGGGGACCGCTCCCCGCGGAGGAGGAGACGCCCGAGCAGCCGCGGGATGAGGATGCCTACTCCACCGAGGCCTATCCCTCCGATGCGTTTCCTTCCGAGACCTTTCCGCCGCAGGGCGCATATGACGAGGAGCATCCGCCCGCCCCTCCCGATGAGGCGGGCGAGGAGACCGGCGCCGGCGAGCTCCCCGTTGGCGAGCTCCAGGCCTTCGAGGCCCAATACGACCAGCATCCCGAGATTCCGCTCGGCGATTTCGAGCCCGAAGGCGGCGAGGCGCCCCGGGAGGACGCCTATTTCACCACCGAGCCCGCGGTCGATGCAGACTTTCTCGACAGCGCCGCCGCGCCCGGCGAGGGCAAGGAAAAGCGCGGCAAGCGGACCCTGGTGGTCGCCAGCGCGCTGATCGGCTCGCTGGCGCTGGGCGGCGCGCTCGCCTTCGCCTACAAGAACAGCGGCGCGATCATCGGCGGCTCCGGCGAGCCGCCCCTGATCCAGGCCGACGGCCGGCCCGTCAAGCAGGCGCCCGACGAGCCGGGCGGCAAGCAGTTTCCCCATAAGAACAAGCTGATCTATGACCGCTTGGCCGGCGAGGGGGCGGCCGAGGACGAGAAGATCGTGCCGCGCCAGGAGGAGGTCGCCACCGCCGCGCAGCAGCAGGCCGCGCCCGAGGGCGGCGACGCCCAGACGGCATCGGACGGCGAGACGGCCGCGCCGGGCCTTGCCGTGGAGGGGCCGAAGAAGGTCAAGACCCTCGTGGTCAGCCCCGATGGAACGGTGATGGAGCCGCAGATTCCGCCGGCCCAGGCCTTGGCGGTGCCCAGCGTGCCTCAAGTGCCCCAGGTGCCTCAGGTCCCGGGCGCGCCGGGCAGCGCCACCACCAGCAGCCAGGCGGCTGCGCCCGCCACGCCGGCGCCGGCGCCCGCGCGCAAGCCCGCCGCGCCGACGCGGACGGCCACCGCGCCCGCTCCCCAGCCGCCCGTGGCGGCGGCATCGGGCGGCCAATATGTGGTGCAAGTAGCGGCCCGCAAGAGCCAGACCGACGCGCTCGCCGCCTTCGCCGATCTGCAGCAGAAATATCCGAGCCTGCTCAGCGATTACCGCCCCCTCATCGAGCGGGCGGATCTGGGCTCGAAGGGCGTGTGGTACCGATTGCGGGTAGGCCCGCTCAATCAGAAGACCAGCGCAGCGACGCTATGCCAGAAGCTGAAATCGGCCGGCATGAGCAGTTGCCTGGTGCGGCCCTATAGCGGCTCCTAAGCGGCGGCTCTTGACCGGGCCCGGCGGGACGTTTATGCCCCGACGATGGCGCTCAAGGCGTTAATCGTCGGGACGTCGGGGCCCGACCTCAGCCAGCAGGAACGCGCGTTTTTGCGCGAGGCGCGACCGTGCGGGCTGATCCTGTTCACCCGCAATTGCGTCACCCCCCAGCAGATCCGGCGCCTGGTCGGCGATTTCCGCGAGGCGGTCGATCATCCCGACATCCTGGTGCTGATCGACCAGGAGGGGGGCCGCGTGCAGCGCCTGCGCCAGCCCCACTGGCGCGCGCTGCCCCCCGCGCGCGCCTTCGGCCGGCTCTACGAGCGCGACCAGCCGCGCGCGGTCGAGGCGGCCCGCCTCGTCGCGCGGCTCGCGGCGCAGGACCTGAACGGCGTCTCGGTCAACGTCAATTGCGCCCCCGTTCTGGACCTGCCGGCGCCAGGCGCCCATGGCGTCATCGGCGACCGCGCCTTCCATAGCGATCCCGATTGCGTCGCCGCGCTGGGGCGCGCCGTCGCCGAGGGCTACATGGAGGGCGGCGTTCTCCCGGTCATCAAGCACATCCCCGGTCATGGCCGGGCGATGGCCGACAGCCACCTGTCGCTGCCGCGGATCGAGGCCGACGAGGAGGACCTGGTGGGCTCCGACTTCAAGCCCTTCGCCACGCTTGCCGACATGCCGATGGCGATGGCCGCCCACGTGCTGATTCCGGCGCTCGACCCGGAGCGTCCGGCGAGCGTCTCAGCCGTTATAATGCAACAAGTGATTCGCGGCGCGATCGGCTTCGAGGGGCTGGTGATGTGCGACGATCTCAACATGGGCGCGCTCGAGGGCGGCGTGGCTGATCGCGCCGAGTCCGTGATCGGGGCGGGCGTCGACGTGGTCCTGCACTGCGACGGCATGCTCGAGGAAATGCGGGCGATCGCCGATGTCGTGCCGGAATTGGCGGGTAAGCCGAAGCAGCGGTTCGAGGCCGCGGTAGCCCGCATCGTGCCGCCCAAGCCCTTCGACGAGGCGGAGGCGTGCGCGTTGTTGGACGAAATCGCCGCCCTGGCGTGACGGGCCGGCGGCGGCAGTAGACGGGAGAGCCCGGGAGAGACATGGCGACGAGCCCCATCGAAAGCCCATCCGGGCCGGAGCCCGGCGACTTCGAGGACCCAAGGCCGGGGCCGGGCGGGGGCGAAGCCTTCGTCGTCGACCTCGAGGGATTCGAGGGGCCGCTCGACATGCTGCTGGCGCTGGCGCGCGCCAACAAGCTCGACCTCACCCGCATCTCGATGCTGGAGCTCGCCCAGCAATATCTCGCATTCATCGAGGAGCTGCGGCGGCTGCGCCTCGAGGTGGCCGCCGATTATCTGGTGATGGCCGCCTGGCTCGCCTTCCTCAAGTCGAGATTGCTGCTCCCCGACGAGGCCGAAGACGACGAGCCCACGGGCGAGGAGCTCGCCGCCCATCTCGCCTTCCGCCTGCAGCGGCTTTCCGCCATGCGCGAGGCGGCGGCGCGGCTGATGACGCGGACGCAGCTCGGCCGCGACGTGTTCGCCCGCGGCGCGCCCGAGGGCATCCGGCTGTTGAAAAGCAGCGCCTTCGAGGCCGACGTGCTGGACCTGCTCAAGGCCTATGCCGAACGGCGCCAGCGCAGCGCGGTGAGATCGATCCGCATGGCGCGCCGGCCGGTGGTCACCATCAAGGATGCCCGCGCCAGGCTCGAGAAGATGCTCGGCCTGTCGCTCGACTGGACGCCGATCGACGAGTTTCTCGGCCAGTATCTCGCCGATCCGGCGCTCCGCCGCAGCGCGGCGGCAAGCTCGCTGGGGGCCAGTCTCGAATTGGCGCGCGAGGGGGTGATCGACTTGAAGCAGGCCCGCCCCTTCGCGCCGCTTTATCTTCGCCGCCGGCGGCAATCGGATTGAGCGGGCGGTTCGAACGGGACGCAAACTTTCGGGATCGGCAAGGATCATGAGCAAGACTTTGAAGGATAAGGCGATGATCGGTTCTGACGGCGGCAGGGAGAGGGATGAGAAGCGCCTGCCGCTTCCCTTGCCGGGCAACGTCACGGCCCTGCCGTCGGCGGACCGGCGCGAGAAGCTGCGCGTCGTCGAGGCGCTGCTGTTCGCCGCCGCCGCGCCGCTGGACGAGGAGACGCTGGCCGCCAACCTTCCCGCGGGCGAGGACATCTCCGCCCTGTTGGAGGAGCTCCAGGGCCTCTATGCCGGGCGCGGCGTCAATCTGGTGCGGGTCGCGGGCAATTGGGCGTTCCGCACCGCCGAGGACCTCGCCTTCCTGCTCGATCGCCACGCCGTCGAGCAGCGGCGGCTGTCGCGCGCCGCGCTGGAGACGCTCGCCATCATCGCCTATCACCAGCCGGTGACTCGCGCCGAGATCGAGGAGATCCGCGGCGTCAGCGTCTCGACGGGCACGCTCGACGTGCTGCTGGAGACCGGTTGGGTCAGGATGCGGGGGCGCCGCCGCGCGCCAGGGCGGCCGATCACCTACGGCACCACGCCTCAGTTTCTCGATCACTTCAACTTCGAGGAGATAGCCGATTTGCCGGGCCTCGACGAACTCAAGGCTGCGGGCCTGCTTGACAACCGCTTGCCGCCGGGCTTTAGCGTCCCGCTCCCCGACGACGGCGCCGAGGCGCGGGACGACGAGGATCCGCTCGAGCAGGTTCACGAGGAGCCGCTGGAGCCGCTCGAGAGCGGCGAGGAGGAGTAGGGGCGGCGCGCGGCGCGCGCCGGGTGTAGAGTGGGCTGGGCGGCGAATGGGGCGCGGCCCGGCCACGCCCTTGAGTGATCGCGATCAACCTGGCTTTTCGTAAACAACGTGGCTTTTCGTAAATCAAGCCGGTCATCCGCCAAACCCACCGCCGGCCGCTGGGGCAAGCGGGGGAGCGCTGCCGCGACCATCGCGGCGCGCCTTAGCCTGCGGCATGTGGGTCGGCACTATGCCGGCGTGCCGGTCGTCGAGGATGTATCGCTCGAGGTCGAGCCCGGCGAAATCCTGTGTCTCCTGGGGCCGTCGGGATGCGGCAAGACCACGCTGCTGCGCCTCGTCGCCGGCGTCGAGCGGCCGAGCTCGGGCCGCATCCTGATCAACGACCAGGAGGTGGCCGGCCCCCATGCCTTCGTGCCCCCCGAGCGCCGCGGCGTCGGCCTGATGTTCCAGGATTTCGCGCTGTTTCCCCATTTGACGATTATCCAGAACGTCGCCTTCGGCCTCAATGGGCTGGGCCGCGCCGCCGCGCTGCGCGAGGCCCACGCGGCGCTCGAGCGCGTCGGCCTCGACCAGTACGCGGAGGATTATCCCCACATCCTTTCGGGCGGCGAGCAGCAGCGCGTGGCCTTGGCGCGCGCGATCACGCCGCGGCCCTCGGTGTTGCTGATGGACGAGCCCTTCTCGGGGCTGGACGCCCTGCTGCGGGTGGCGATGCGCGAGGAGACGCTCGCCATTCTGAAGGAGACGCGGGCCACCTGCATGATCGTCACCCACGCGCCGGAGGAGGCGATGCAGCTCGGCAACCGCATCGCCCTGATGCGCAAGGGCCGACTCATCCAGACCGGCACCGCGGAGGAGCTCTACCGCCGGCCCTTCGACATCGAGGTGGCGCGCATGTTCTCAGACCTCAACGAGATCGCCTGCGAGGTCAAGGGCGGGAAGGCGCGCACAGGGCTCGGCGTGTTCGCCGCCAACGGCGCCGGCGAGGGGGCGGCGGTGGCCTGCGTGCGCTACAGCGACGTGCGCGTCGGCCCTCCGGCCAAGGGTCTGTCCGGACGGGTGCTCTCGCGGCGGTTCTTGGGCGAGGCGGCGCTGCTCGAGATCGGCGTCGAGGGGCTGGAGGAGCCGCTCTTCGCGCGGGTGCGCGAGGGCGAGGCCGCAGCCCCCGGCAGCGAGATCGGCGTCACCATCGAAAGGGCGGGCGTACTGGTGTTCGAGGCCGGCGACGGCGGCGAAGGCGCGGCGTGAGGGCGGCCGTCGCGCGCCGCCGCGCCGGTTTACCAATGGTCCGGCCCGGCCTGGTGCCGCTCGCGATCCTTCGAGTCTTCACCAGACAACCAAAAATTTCATGTTTTTCAATGCTTTCCGACGCTTTGATAAGCAATATCACCGATGATTAAAAGTATTTACAACGTTATTGGTTTGCGGTTTTGACGTTAATAAGCCGTTATCGCAGAAGATGTACTTTTGTGTTTCAAAAGCTTGCCAGCTTTTTGGTGGTCGTAGAGGCTGCATGAAGCTGGAATGCATGAAAAGGGCTTGCGATCGGATCGGCCGGCAATCGTAAACATGGCGAAAAGCGCGCAATCGAGGTTGGAGCGGGCTTCCGCGCACCCAACGCGTCCGGAAACCGGGCCGCGGGCCGCGCAGGCACGGGAAGCCGGGACGGAAACGGCCCCGCGCGCGCCGGGGACGGCGGCCGGGGGCTTCGAGGCGGACGCGAACGGGATCGACCGCGAGATTCTGGGGCAGGCGCTCGCCCAAACCAGCGAGGGCGTCCTGATCCTCAACAGGGATCTCCGCGTCAGCTACGCAAATGCCGCCTTCTGTCGCCGCATCGGCCATGGCGCGCAAGGACTGGTGGGCAAGCCGTTCGCGGCGCTGGGCCCGGCGCCGCTCAAGGGCATGCCCCGCGATCCGGCCGCGTTCGAGGCCTGGATCGGCGAGCGGGGCTCGGCCAGCGGCGAGGTGGTGATGCGATCGAGGAGCGGCGTCGCCTTTCCCGCCTACATGACCATCGCCCCCGTCCAGGACGCCTGGGGCGGCATCGTCGCCTATGTGGCGACGCATCTCGATCTGCGCCGGGCGAAGCTGGCCGAGACCCGGCTGAGAGAGAGCGTGGAAATGCTCCGCGCCATGAGCACCGCCGCGCAGGACGCCATGATGATGCTGGACGATGCGGGCTCGATCGCCTTCTGGAACGAGGCGGCCGGCCGCATGTTCGGCCATTCCGCGAAGGAGGCGCTCGGCCAAAACGCCCATCTGCTACTGGCGCCGGCGCGTTATCACGAGGCCTACCGGGCGGCCTGGCGCAAATTCACCCAGCCCGGCGACGGACCGGTCGTGGGCAAGACGTTGGAGCTCGAAGCCCTGCGCAAGGACGGAGCGGAGTTTCCCATCGAGCTTTCCGTCGCGCCGGTGCTTCTCAAGGGGCGATGGCACGCCGTCGGCATCGTGCGCGACATCACCGAACGCAAGCAGACAGAGCGAAATCTCCGGCTGTTCCGCGATTTGCTCGACAATTCCAACGACGCCATCGAGGTGATAGATCCCGACACCATGCGGTTCCTCGACGTCAACGACAAGGGATGCCGCGATCTGGGCTACAGCCGGGAAGATCTCCTCTCCATGGGTATCGGCGATATCGATCCCAATTTCAATTCCGCTTCCGTGGAGAGGGTGAACGAGCAGATCCGCCGCTCCGGCGCGGCGATTTTCGAGACCCTTCACCGCCGCAAGGACGGCTCGACCTTCCCGGTGGAGATCAGTCTCCGATATGTCGAATCGGGTGAGAAGACCTACGGGCTCAGCATCGCCCGCGACGTCTCCGAGCGCAAGCGGGCGGAGGAGTCGCTGCGGCGCTCCAACCGGGCGCTGCGGACGATCAGCGTCTGCAACGCGACCGTCATCCACGCCACCCGCGAACGCCAGCTTCTGGCCGACATGTGCCGCACGGTGGTCGAGCAGGGCGGCTACCGCATGGCCTGGATCGGCTTGACGGCGCGGGGTGCAAACGGGCGCGCGCGGCATGTCGCGGCGATAGCCAGCGAGGCGCAGCGCCCGGCTTCGCTGCCGGCGGAGTGGGTCGAGATCGAGTCCGGCCAATGCCCCGCCGGCCGGGCGCTGCGCGAAGCAACGCCGCAGATCGCCGAGGACATTCTCGCCGATCCGCGCTGCGTTTCCTGGCGGGCCCATGCGCGCCGATGCGGCTATGCCTCCTGCATTGCGTTGCCGCTGAAGGAAGAGGATGGCGCGGTGTTCGGCGTGCTCAACATCTGCGCCGCCGAGCCCGGCGCTTTCGATGCGGACGAGATCGGGCTGCTGCAGGGGCTTGCCGGCGACGTCGCCTTCGGGGTCCTCAATCTCAGAACCCGCGGGCAGCGCGACCACTACCAGAAGGAAAACCTCAAGACCTTGGACCAGCTCAAGAAGGCGCTTCTCGGCACCATTCATTCCATCGCCCTGATGGTCGACAAGCGCGATCCCTATACCGCCGGCCATCAAAAACGGGTGGCCGATCTGACCTGCGCCATGGCCCGTGAACTCGAGCTGGACGCCGGCCGCATCGAGGGCATGCGGCTCGGCGCCTTGATCCACGACATCGGCAAGATCTCGATTCCCGCCGAGATCCTCAACCGCCCGGGCAAGTTGAGCGAGCCCGAGTTGGAGATCGTCAAGTTGCATGTCCAGGCCGGCTACGAGATCATCAAGGACATAGACTTTCCCTGGCCGGTGGCGGCGATGGTGCAGCAGCACCACGAGCGGCTGGACGGGTCCGGTTACCCGCGGGGGCTCAGCGGAAATGCGATCACTCTGGAGGCGCGTATTCTCGCCGTCGCCGACGTGGTGGACGCCATTTGCGGCCACCGGCCCTACCGGCCCGCGCTCGGGATCGGGGAGGCGCTCGCCGCCGTCGAGGCCGGCCGGGGGCGCACCTTCGATGCCCGCGCGGTCGACGCCTGCGTGCGGCTGTTCCGGGAGAAGGGCTATTCGCTTGCCGGCGGCGGCGAGAAACACAAGGCCGCTTGAGGCGCGAGGGGGCGGCGGAACCCCGTCTGTCTCCAGCATGACCGTTCGCGGACGGGAACGTCCGTTTGTAATCCGCGGGCCCGGTCCCATATGCCCAAGCAGTCGCCGGCGGCCCGGTCGATCGGAACCAATACCGTCTGCTCGAGGGGCTGGGCGTGGTGACGTGAGTCCGACGGGATCGGGAATTCCTACAATGATTTCAATGGCAGCCTTGCGGGCCGAGGCCGGGAGATGACGATGCGCATGATGGCGAGATGGACGGTTCCGGTGGAACGGGGCAACGAGTGCGTCAGGGACGGTTCCCTGGCCAAGACCATGCAGGCGCTGATCAAGGATTGGTCCCCGGAGGCGGTTTATTTTTGGGCGGAAAACGGCGAGCGCGGCGGCATGATGGCGCTCGACATGAAGGACGCCGCGCGAATCCCGAAAATCGCCGAGCCGCTGTTCTTGAATCATGACGCACTGGTCGATTTCGTGCCGGTCATGAACCAGGACTAATTGCGCAAAGGAATGAAATGAGCCCCGGCGGCCGGTGTGGCGGGACCGGCGCCGCCGTCGCCGTTGGGCTCGCCGGCTTCATTGTCGGCCTGGCGCCCGGGTCTTTACCGATAATCGAGATCCCGGGGCCGCTTGCTTGCCGCCGTTGGGCGCATCTGCGATAGTGCGGCCAACGCGCCGGGCGCCCCCGCGAAGCCGGATCGGGGCGCATGATCGCGGCGGTCAATAGCGGCGAAGGAATCGGGAAAATGGCGCCAAGCTGGATACAAATACTCATCGTCGTGGTGTTGCTCGTCTTGCTGTTCGGCCGCGGCAAGATTTCCGACCTGATGGGCGACGTCGCCCAGGGCATCAAGAGCTTCAAGAAGGGCATTGCCGAGGACGAGGCGGAGGAGACCAAGCCCAAGGCGATCTCGAAGTCCTCGTCCCCGCGCGTGAAAACGTCCAAGACGAGCCGCCGGCAAAAAGCCAAGACCTCCTGAGGAACGGGGCGGGGCCGCCCCTGTGGCGCCGCCCGCCCGCAAGAGCGCCGGCCGCCCATAACCGGCTGGAGACGCGCGTCCCATGTTCGACATCGGCTGGAGCGAGCTGCTGATCATCGCGGTGGTGACGATCATCGTCATTGGCCCGAAGGAGCTACCGCGGGTGCTGCGCAATCTGGGCCGCGCCGTGGGCGCGGTGCGGCGCACCGCCAACGACTTCCGCCACCAGGTCGAGGAGGCGCTCAGGGAAAGCGAGCTCGAGGATCTGCGCAAGGAGTTCGAGGGCGCGCAGGCGGCCAATCCGTTGCGCGGCATCGAGCGCAGCATCGGCGGCAGCCTGGAGCCCGTGGGCAGCGAGGCGGAACCGGCGCCGAAACCCAGCCCCAAGCGCGCGCGCAAGCCCGCCGCCGGCAAGACCGCTTCGCGCGGCAAGAGCGCCCCCGCCAAGAGCAAGAGCGCGAAGGCCGCCGCCAAGGGGGCGCCGTCGGGCCGCAAGCGCGCCGCCACCAAGGCGCCGCGCAAGGGAGGTTAGGGGGCCCATGTCCGACGACGACATCGACGCCTCCAAGGCGCCGCTGCTCGACCATCTGATCGAGCTGCGCAAGCGGCTGATCTGGTCGCTCGTCGCCGTCTTCGCCGCCTTCATCCTCTGTTACCTGTTCGCCAGCGAGATCTACGACTTCCTGCTCGGGCCCTACCGGGCGGCGGTCGGGCGCGAGGCGCGGATCGAGATGATCTACACCGCGCCCCAGGAGTTCTTCTTTACCCAGGTCAAGCTGGCGCTGTTCGGCGCGCTGTTCCTGGCCTTCCCCATCATCGCCTCGCAGCTCTACATGTTCGTGGCGCCCGGCCTCTACAAATCCGAGCGCCGCGCCTTCCTGCCCTATCTCATCGCCACGCCGATCCTGTTCGTGCTGGGCGGCGCGCTCGTCTATTACGTGGTGATGCCGCTCGCCATGACCTTCTTCCTCTCCATGCAGCAGAGCGGCGACGGTCAGGTGCAGATCCATTTGACCGCGCGGGTGAGCGAGTATCTCGGCCTGATCATGGCGCTGATCATGGGCTTCGGCATCTGCTTCCAGCTTCCCGTCGCGCTGACGCTGCTAGCCCGCGCCGGGCTCGTCACCGCCGAGGGGCTGCGCGCCAAGCGCAAATACGCCATCGTCGGCGTGTTCGCCGCCGCCGCCTTCCTCACGCCGCCCGACCCCTTCAGCCAGATCGGCCTCGCTGTGCCGACGCTGCTGCTCTACGAGCTATCGATCTTCGCGGTGAAGCTGGTGGAGCGGAACAGGGCGCGCGCGACGGCGGGTGCGGCGGGCCAGACCTCCGAATAACGCATCCACGCGCCCTGCGGCGCGCCCCGCTGGACGGGCGCAGGCGCAGCGCGTATTAGGAAACGGGCCCGAGTCGCGCGTCTTCCGCGCGCCTTTCCCCCGCCAAGCCGGACCAGCCCCGAAAGGCTTTTCAGCCCGTGCACGACATCAAGGTCATTCGCGACGACCCGGAGGGTTTCGACAAGGGGCTCGCCCTGCGCGGGCTCGACCCCCAGGCGGCGAAGCTCATCGCGCTCGACAAGGAACGCCGCGCCCATGTGGCGGAGCTGCAGGAGGCCCAAAGCCGCCGCAACGCCGCCTCCAAGCAGATCGGCGCGGCGAAAGCAAAGGGCGACGACAAGAAGGCACAGGCGCTGATCGACGAGGTGGCGGAGCTCAAATCCGCGATCCAGGCGGGAGAGGAGGAGGAGCGCCGCCTCGATCGGGCGTTGGAGGAGGCGCTGGCGGAGCTCCCCAACCTGCCGCTCGCCGGCGTGCCGGTGGGCCCGGACGAGACCGCCAACCAGGAGCTGCGCCGCTGGGGCGAGCCACCGAAGCTCGCCTTCGAGCCGCGCCAGCACTTCGAGCTCGGCGAGGCGCTGGGGCTGATGGATTTCGACACCGCGGCCAGGATTTCGGGTGCCCGCTTCGTGGTGCTGAAGGGCGCGCTCGCCAGGCTCGAGCGCGCGCTCGCCGCCTTCATGCTCGAGCTGCACACCAGCGAGTTCGGCTACACCGAGATGAGCCCCCCGGTGCTGGTGCGACCTCATGCGATGTTTGGTACAGGCCAATTACCTAAGTTTGAACAGGATTTGTTTAAAGCGACAAATCTCGACGCAAAATCATTGGCATCGGCGATTTGGGCAGATCTTGAGGCAATACAATCAGGGCGAGCGGCGATGGTGGCTTCGACACCGGAGCCGTTGATGAAGCTCGAAATTGAGAACGCGCTTCGCGATCTCGAAGGAGATATGCGATTTCTGATCCCCACCGCCGAGGTGCCGCTCACCAATCTGGCGCGCGAGACCATCCTGGAGGCGGACGCGCTGCCGCTGCGGGTCACCGCCTGCACGCCCTGCTTCCGCGCCGAGGCCGGCGCCGCCGGCAAGGACACCCGCGGCATGATCCGCCAGCATCAGTTCGCCAAGGTCGAGCTGGTCTCGATCACCCGCCCCGAACAGGGATTGGACGAGCACGAGCGCATGACGGGCTGCGCCGAGGAGGTGCTGAAGCGCCTGGGGCTGCCTTACCGGGTGGTGGTGCTCTCCACCGGCGACATGGGCTTTTCCGCCGCCAAGACCTACGACGTGGAGGTCTGGCTGCCGGGGCAGAACACCTATCGCGAGATTTCGAGCTGCTCCTATTGCGGCGACTTCCAGGCCCGCCGCATGAACGCGCGCTTCCGGCCGGGCGAGGGGGAACCGCCACAATTCGTGCACACGCTCAACGGCTCCGGCCTTGCGGTGGGGCGCACGCTGATCGCGGTGATGGAGAACTGCCAGCAAGCCGACGGCTCGATCGTCATCCCCGAGGCGTTGCGCCCCCATATGGGCGGGCTCGAAGTGATCGGAGCGGGCTAGGGCGCATGCGCATCCTTCTCACCAATGACGACGGCATCGAGGCGCCGGGGCTCGACGTTCTGCAGCAGATCGCGAGCGAGC
>CAYVYD010000026.1:0-2410 GCA_964454415.1 uncultured Hyphomicrobiaceae bacterium
CCGCGCTACGACCGGGCCCGCGCGGTCGCCCGCCACGGCGGCGTGATGCGCAAGCTGGTCCACGATCTCAAATACCGCGACCGCCACGAGGGGCTCGCCCTTTACGCGCGCTGGCTCGACCGCGCCGGGGCCCCGCTCCTCGCCGAGGCCGATCTCATCGTTCCCGTGCCGCTGCACGGCACCCGCCTGTGGCGCCGGCGTTTCAACCAGTCGGCGCTGCTCGCCCGCCGCTTGGCCGCCTTGACGGGACTCTCCTGCGACGCCCGGGTGCTGGTCCGCACCAGGCGCACCAAGGCCCAGGTAGGGCTCACCCGCGATCAGCGCCGACGCAACCTGGCCGGCGCCATCGCCGCGCGCGACGGCAAGTGGGAGACGGTCGCGGGGCGCGCGGTGCTCCTGATCGACGACGTGATCACCACCGGCGCCACCGCGGATGCCTGCGCCAGGGCGCTCAAGCGGGCGGGAGCGCGGCGCGTCGACGTGCTGGCGCTCGCCCGCGTCGTCGATCCCCTGGCGGCGCGGCAATAGGCGCGCGATTCGC
The DNA here is from genome assembly GCA_964454415.1 of uncultured Hyphomicrobiaceae bacterium. Classification (GTDB taxonomy): domain Bacteria; phylum Pseudomonadota; class Alphaproteobacteria; order Rhizobiales; family Methyloligellaceae; genus JAJFHN01. The sequence continues at coordinate 542 of CAYVYD010000026.1, forward strand.
AACCCCTTCCATTTGCGCTAGGATCGGCGTCCGCGAGTCGGCGCCGCGCGAGCGGCAATCTCTCGAGCTAGAGCAAGACGGCGATGGCCGAAGTGACGATCTATACGCGCATGTTGTGCGGCTACTGCAGCGCCGCCAAGCGCCTGCTCGAGGCCAAGGGCGTCGCCTATGAGGAGATCGACGTGACCCTCGACCGGGCCGCCCGCGCCCGCATGCTGGAGCGCTCGGGCGGCGCCGCGACCGTGCCGCAGATCTTCATCGACGGCCGCCATGTGGGCGGCTGCGACGAGCTCTACGCGCTCGAGGAAAGGGGCGAGCTCGATGGCCTGCTGCAGGGCCGGCCCGCGCCGGCGTGAGGGGTGAGGCGGCGATGAGCGCCAACGCCTCCACCTTCCGCCTGGGCCTGGTGCAGATGCGCTCGGGCCGCGCCGTCGCCCCCAACCTCGCCGCCGCCGAGACGATGATCCGCGAGGCCGCCGCCGCCGGCGCCGATTTGGTGGTCACACCGGAAAACACCGCGCTGATGGAGCTCGAGCGCAAGCGCGTCCTCGCCAACACCGCGCCCGAAGACGCGAGCCCGGCCACCGCGCTTTTTGCGAGCCTGGCCAGCGAGTTGGGGATCTGGCTCCATCTCGGCGCCAGCCCCGTCCAGGTGGGGGACGGCAAAGTCGCCAACCGCTCGCTGCTGTTCGCCCCCGGCGGCGCCATCGCCGCCCGCTACGACAAGATCCACATGTTCGACGTCGACCTGCCGGGCGGCGAAAGCTACCGCGAATCGAAGACCTACTGCGCCGGCGAGAAGGCCGTCCTGGCGCGGCTTCCCTGGGGCGGCTACGGGCTGACCATCTGCTACGATCTGCGCTTCCCCGCGCTCTACCGCGCGCTCGCCAAGGCGGGCGCCAGTTTCATCGCCGTCCCCTCGGCCTTCACCAGGCAAACCGGCGAGGCGCATTGGAAGGTTCTGCTGCGCGCCCGCGCGATCGAGACCGGATGCTTCGTCTTCGCCGCCGCCCAGGGCGGCCGCCACGAGGTCGGCCGCGACACCTACGGCCACTCGATGGTGGTCTCTCCCTGGGGCGAAGTGATCGCCGAGGCGGGCGCGGATCCCTGCGTGATCCTCGCCGATATCGATCCCGCGCGGGTTGCCGAGGCCCGCGCGCGGGTTCCCTCGCTACAGCACGACAAGCCCTTCGAGGTGACTCAGGCCGAAGGCGCCGAAGCCGGTGCCGGCACCACGGCGGCGGCCAAATAGTTCACGTCCGTATCGGCGGCTAGCCGCCATTCGTCGCGCAGCGGATCGTAGACGAGGCCCTTGGTGCCTGCGAGCTCGAGGCCGGCGCGCCGCAACGCCTCGGTGAGCTCGCCAATCGTGACGAAGCGGTCCCAGCGGTGGGTGCCGATCGGGAGCCAGCGCAGGATGTATTCGGCGCCGACGATGGCGAGCGCATAGGATTTGAGCGTCCGGTTGATGGTCGAGAGCAGCATGCGCCCCTCGGGCTTCAACGGGCGCGCGCAGGCGGCGAGAAAGGCGGCGACGTCGGGGACGTGCTCGATCACCTCCATCACCATCACGCAATCGAACCCTCCGCCGGTCGCGTCCATCTCCTCGATCCGGCCGGCGCGATAGGCGATATCGAGATCCTGCGCCGCGGCGTGCCGGCGGGCGGCCTCGATCGTCTCGGCCGCGGGATCGAGTCCGGTCACCCGGGCGCCCAGCCTTGCCAGGGGCTCGCACAGCAATCCGCCGCCGCACCCAACATCGAGGATCCTCAGACCCCGCAGGCAATTCAATTGCCGGGGGTCGCGCCCGAAATGGGCGCAGAGCTGGTCCCGCACATAGGCGAGCCTGGCCGGCGCGAGCTTGTGGAG
>CAYVYD010000026.1:2510-9834 GCA_964454415.1 uncultured Hyphomicrobiaceae bacterium
TCCCAAATCGTTGCGTTGTGGCGAGGTCGCACCCAGCCGTGCGAAGACCGACTATGCCCCTCTTGGTGATGAAATTCGGCGGAACGTCCGTTGCGACGGTCGACAAGATCCGCAACGTAGCCGCCCACGTGAAGCGCGAGGTCGACGCCGGAAACAAATGCGCCGTCGTCGTCTCGGCCATGGCCGGCCAAACCAATCAACTGGTTCAATGGACAAAGGAGGCCGGACTGCGGCACGACTCGCAGGAATACGACGCGGTGGTCTCCTCGGGCGAACAGGTGACCTCGGGGCTGCTCGCCATCGTTCTGCAATCAATGGGTGTCAAGGCGCGTTCCTGGCAGGGGTGGCAAATACCGATTCGAACCGACGAGGCGAACGGCGCGGCGCGCATCGAGAACATCGAATCGGAGGAGCTGAAGCGGCGGCTGGACGACGGCGAGGTCGGCGTCATCGCGGGATTTCAGGGCGTGAGCTCCGACAACCGCATCACCACGCTCGGCCGCGGCGGGTCGGACACGACCGCGGTCGCCGTCGCCGCAGCGATCGGGGCCGACAGATGCGACATCTATACCGACGTCGACGGCATTTACACCGCCGATCCGCGCATGGTGCCGCGTGCGCAGCGTCTTGACAAAATCTCCTATGAAGAGATGTTGGAAATGGCCTCGCTCGGCGCCAAAGTGCTGCAAACCCGCTCGGTTCGCATGGCAATGGTTCATGGAGTCAGGCTTCAGGTAAGATCGAGTTTCGATCCGCCAGGCGGCGTACCCGCCATCCAACATGGGGATGAGGATGGTCCGGGCACGCTAGTGTGTGACGAGGACGAGATTGTGGAACATCGCGTGGTAAGCGGCATTGCCTACGCCAAGGACGAGGCGAAGGTCACGTTGGTGAAGGTCGCCGACAAACCGGGCGTTGCCGCCAGCGTCTTCGGGCGCTTGGCCAATGCCAACATCAATGTCGACATGATCGTTCAAAACGTCTCCGACGACGGCCGTTACACGGATTTGACATTCACCGTTCAAGATTCGGACTTGGACAAGGCCCTCGCCGTCCTGAAGGAGGCCAAGGACGACGTCGGCTACAAGGAGCTGAAAGGATCGACCGACATCGCCAAGGTTTCGGTCATAGGCGTTGGCATGCGCTCTCACGCCGGCGTTGCGGCCCAGACGTTCGCCGCGCTGGCGGCGAAGGGCATCAACATCGAGGCCATCTCGACGTCGGAGATCAAGATCAGCGTTCTGATCGACGCGGCTTATACCGAGTTGGCCGTGCGCACGCTCCACTCGCTCTACGGCCTCGACACGAACTGACCCTCAAGTTTGAGGAACGCATGGGTTAATCGCTAAGCCGGCCCGCCAACGGGCCGGGGGTGAGGACGAACGTTTAATGCCAACTGCCCCACTCGGCGCCCCACGAGTGCTTCTTCGCCGCCTTCGCGAGGCGATGGCGGAGCCGGAAAGCGCCCAGGCCCGGCTCGACAAGATCGTCGTTCTCATCGCCGCCAATATGGTGGCGGAGGTTTGCTCGATCTATGTGAGCCGCCGCGACGGCTCGCTCGAGCTCTACGCCACGGAGGGGTTGAACCCGGCCGCCGTCCACAACACCCATCTCAAGCGCGGAGAGGGTCTCGTCGGATTGATCTCCGAGCAGGCCGAACCGCTCACCCTCACCGAGGCGCAGAGTCACCCGGCCTTCTCCTACCGGCCGGAAACCGGCGAAGAGATCTATCACTCCTTTCTGGGGGTGCCGATTCTGAAGAGCGGGCGCACGCTGGGCGTTCTCACCGTGCAAAACCGCACGCCACGCCATTACTCCGAGGAAGAGATCGAAGCGTTGCAGACGACGGCGATGGTGCTGGCCGAACTGTTCAGCGCGAGCGAGCTCCAGACCGGAGACGACCGTGTCTCCACCCTTTCCGGCGGCGGCTCCCAGCGCCATTCGGGCGTGGTCCTGTCCGAGGGCATCGCCCTTGGACACGTCGTGCTCCATCAACCCCGGATCGTGGTCACCAAGCTGATCGCCGAGGACATCGCGCAGGAACGTCAGCGTCTGGAACTGGCGGTCAAGGCGCTGCGCGGCACCATCGACGACATGTTGGAGCGCGGCGACATCGAGCGCGTGGGCGAACACCGCGACGTGCTGGAAGCCTACCGCATGTTCGCCCACGACAAGGGCTGGATCCGCCGCCTCGAAGAGGCGGTCGAGACGGGCCTGACGGCGGAGGCGGCGGTCGAACGCGTCCAGAACGATACCCGGGCGCGCATGTTGCGCCAGACCGATCCGTTTTGGCGCGAACGCCTGAACGATCTCGACGACATGGCCAACCGGCTGCTGCGGCTGCTGGCCGGACGCGAGGTGACGGCGGCACACGACGTGCTGCCCGAGGATTCGATTTTGATCGCCCGCACCATGGGCGCAGCCGAGCTGCTGGATTACGACCCCCAGCGCCTGCGGGGACTGGTGCTGGAGGAGGGCGGGTACACGAGCCACGTGGCGATCGTCGCCCGGGCGCTCAACATCGCCGCGGTAAGCCAGGTGAAGGGCATCGTGGAATGGGTGGAAACCGGCGACGACATCGTCGTCGACGCCGAGTCGGGCGAGGTTCACGTGCGCCCGGACCAGGAGGTGATCGCCGCCTATGCCGACAAGGTGCGCTTCCGCGCCAGGCGTCAGGCTCAATACGCCAAGTTGCGCGACAAGCAGGCGGTCACCAAGGACGGCTGCCGGATCGAGCTCAACATCAATGCCGGGCTGCTCGTCGACTTGCCGCATCTCCAGGAGTCGGGCGCCGAGGGCATCGGCCTGTTTCGGACCGAGCTGCAATTCATGATCGCCTCGACCTTTCCGCGCATCGAGCAGCAGATAAAGACCTACCGGACGATCATGGAGGCCGCCGGCAACAAGCCCGTCGTGTTCCGCTCGCTCGATATTGGGGGCGACAAGATGCTTCCCTATCTGCGGCATAGCCATGAGGAAAATCCGGCGATCGGCTGGCGCGCGATCCGCATGGCGCTCGACCGCCCGGGACTGCTGCGCATGCAGGTTCGCGCCCTGCTGCGGGCGGCGGGCGGACGGGAGCTGCGCCTCATCCTGCCGATGATTTCGGAGGTTTCCGAATATCAGGCCGCAAGGGAGGTGATCCAACGCGAAATGGACCACCTGACCCGGCACGGCCACGCGATGCCCAAGCGCATTCTGATCGGCGCCATGATCGAGGTGCCGGCGCTGCTGTGGCAGCTCGACGAATTGTTCGAGACGATTGATTTCGCCTCGGTCGGCAGCAACGATCTGCTGCAGTTCCTGTTCGCCGCCGACCGGACGAATATTCGGGTGGCCGAGCGGTTCGATCCGCTCTCGCCCGCGGTCCTGCGCTCGCTGCGCCTGATCGTTGAGAAGGCCGAGGCCCATGGCGTCCCGTTGACTCTATGCGGCGAAATGGCGGGACGCCCGCTCGAAGCCATGGCAGTAATCGGCGTCGGCTTCCGCTCGATATCGATGGCGCCGGCCTCGATAGGTCCGGTAAAGGCCATGGTGCTCTCCCTCGATGCAGCCGACCTGCGGCGCAGTATCGATACGATGCTCGAAAACGGTTCCGCCGAACTGCGCCACGCTCTCGAAACCTACGCCGAGGAGGCGGGCGTCGCGCTTTAGCACCCGGGCAAGGGGGATTCGAGGGGCGGCCGGAGACCGTTGACGGACCCGGTTGCGGCGCGCACCATTCGCGTCAGAAGACGGGAAACGAACGGAGAAATGGACCTGCACAGTTAACCCAGCGATGTCCAAGGTCAGATCACAACCGGTCGACGAGGCCGCACCGCCGGCACATGACGACGATGTCGCCGACATCTTCCGCACCATGCGTGACGCCCTTGGCCTCTCCTCCGACGACCTGGCGAAGAAGCTGAACACACAGGTTTCCGTCATCGCCGCCCTCGAGAACGGCGAATTGGCGAACCTGCCCCAGTGGAGCGAAACCGAGCGTGTCGTCACCAACTACGCGGCGATGTTCGCGCTCGATTGCCGGCCAATCCTGCGGCGCATCGCCCTGCGCAAATCGGTGGACCAGGGGGAGGCCGTCGCCCCCGCCGCCGGTCAATCTCCCCAGCCACGGGCCTCAAGGGCGCGGACCCCAAAGGCGCGCGCGCCAAAGGACCGGACGCGGGGCGCGGGCACGCGGGCGAAGGGACTGGGACCAGCGCAGATCGTCGGTTTCGCCGTCGGGCTGATGGGAATCCTCGCCCTGCTGGTCGCCGCCGCCTACATGATCACAACTCTGGCGCCGGACGGCGCGCAGCGGGCATCGGCTCCCGCGGCCGGCATGCCGATGCAATCCTCCCAGACCGGGCAGGCGCGGCCCAATTCGGTCACCATCCACCGCACCCCGCTTCCCCAGGCCGTCGAAGCCCCGGCCCCGAAGGACGGAGTTGACCGGGAGGCCGCCAACCCGGATAAGAGTTCGCCGGGCACGCCCTAGGTTGTAGGTCACGGCCCCGCCGCGTGCCGCCCGATTGGTGAAACTGCCGTCCATGTCGACGATTCCTCAGGACAAGCTCGATTCGCTGGTCGCCCGCTGGGAGACCGTGCAGACGAAGCTCGCCGCCGGACCGGATCAGGAGATCTACGTCCGCCTGGCGCGCGAATTCGCCGAACTCGACCCGGTGGTCGCGGCGGTCCACGAATTGCGCAAGGCGAAGAAGGAGGCCGCGGACTTGCGGGACATCCTCGACGACGAGGCGAGCGACGAGGAGATGCGGCAACTGGCCGGCGACGAGCTCGAGGCGCTCGACGACAAGCTCGACAAGCTCGAGCGCCAAATGCGCCTAATGCTGCTGCCCAAGGACGCCGCCGACGACAAGAACGTCATTCTCGAGGTGCGGGCGGGCACCGGCGGCGACGAAGCCGCCCTGTTCGCCGGCGATCTGTTCCGCATGTATCAGCGCTATGCCGACCTCAAGGGCTGGAAGGTCCAAATCCTCTCGGCCAGCGAGGCCGCCGTCGGCGGCTACAAGGAAATCATCGCCTCGATCTCGGGCAAGGGCGCCTATTCGTTCCTGAAGTACGAATCGGGAGTCCACCGGGTGCAGCGCGTGCCCGAGACCGAATCGGGCGGCCGGATCCACACCTCCGCGGGCACCGTCGCGGTGCTTCCCGAGGCGGAGGAGGTCGACGTCAAGATCGACGAAAAGGACCTGCGGATCGATGTGTTCCGGGCCAGCGGACCGGGCGGCCAGTCGGTGAACACGACCGACAGCGCGGTCCGCATCACCCACATTCCAAGCGGCGTCGTGGTGAGCCAGCAGGACGAGAAATCGCAGCACAAGAACAAGGCCAAGGCGATGAAGGTGCTGCGCGCGCGCCTTTACGAACAGGAGCGCGAGAAGCAGCAGGAGGAGCGCGCCGCCAACCGGCGCGATCAAGTCGGCTCCGGCGACCGCTCGCAGCGCATCCGCACCTACAACTTCCCCCAGGGCCGCGTCACCGATCACCGCATCTCGCTGACCCTCTACAAGCTTCACGAGATCCTGTCGGGCGAAGCGCTGGAGGAAGTGATCGAGGCCCTGCAAACCGAAAACCAGGCGCGCCAGCTCGCGGCCATAGATGACCGACCCGGCATTGAATAGGCCCGAGGCCGACGCGGTCCGGGCGGCCTCTCCGCGGCGGCTCGACGCCGCGTGGCGCGCGGCAGCCCAGGCGTTGAAGGCGGCCGGCGCTCCCAGCGCCGGGCTCGATGCGCGGCTGCTGCTGGCCCATGCCTGCGCGTTGAGCCACGAGGCGCTGGTCGCCCAACCGGAGCGCGCGCTGAGCCGGCGGGAGCACGACCGCTTCGCCCGATTGCTGCGGCGGCGCATGGCGCGCGAGCCGGTCTCGCGGATTCTCGGGCGTCGCTCGTTCTGGCGTCACGACTTCGCGATCTCGCCGGAGACGCTCGACCCGCGTCCCGACACCGAAATCGTGGTCGAAACGGCCTTGGCGCTGACGGCCGAAAACGCGATCGCGGACGGCGCCCCGGCAATCGCGGATCTGGGAACGGGATCGGGGTGCATCCTGTTGAGCGTGCTGGGCGAACTCCCAAACGCCTGGGGGGTGGGATGCGACCTTTCCGCGCCGGCGCTGGCGCAGGCCCGGGCCAACGCGCGCGCGCTGGGGCTCGAGGGCCGCGCCGCCTTCGTACGGGCGGCCTGGCTCGCAGGCCTCGCCGGCGCGTTCGATCTGGTGGTCGCCAATCCGCCCTATGTGCCGAGCGGCGAGATCGGCGCGCTGTCGCCCGAGGTCGCCCGTCACGACCCGCGCCTGGCGCTCGACGGCGGGCGCGACGGGCTCGACGCCTACCGGGCGATCATCCCGTCCTTGCGGCGAGTGCTGCGGCCAGCGGGCTGGGCGGTGCTCGAAGTCGGCCAAGGGCAGGCCGCGCCGGTTCGCCGGTTGCTGGCCGATGCCGGATTCCGCACCGAGGGGCGGGGGTACCGGGAAAATGCGGATCTGGGGAGCAGAATCCGTTGTGTTGCCGCGATGCAACGGTGAGCCAGGGAGTAGGCCAAAAAGGGGTTGGAAATTCCGCGTCGACAAGCTAGGGTCCCTGCAACGACACCAATCACCCATGCGAACGAGAAGCCCCGATCGGGCTTTACAAGGGCCGACAAACGGCAGGGCGTGGAAGAGGCGAGAGATTGCCGGAGCGCGGAGCTGGAAGCGTTCGGCACACTCGATAGCAAATTAGCGATTGTGAGATCGGAGGCAGTCCTCAAGACTGCGGAACATCTTAGCTGTTGGGATAGCGGGAACCGCTAGATTTGCCCGGGCAGGCAAGGGGCGATGCCCGGAAACGGCAGAGCGGCTCGATCGAGAGCGCTGCGATCATCGAAGGGCAACGGGGCACGTTTTCCAGGTAGTCCAACCCGGACCGGTAAATTCGGCAATGCATTCGGATTGGCCGGCAGATCGGTACGGATGGACGCGGGGCAGCCAGTCGAAACACAACTGAAAACGGAATGCCATGAGGCAAGGACAGCAGAGCCGAAGAGGCCGCGGACGCGGCCGCAAGACGCAAAACACTCTTTCCCGGAACTTGGAGTCCAACGGACCCGACGTAAAAATCCGCGGAACCGCGTCGCATATCGCCGAAAAATACCAGGGTCTCGCCCGCGATGCGCAGGCTTCCGGCGATCCCATAACGGCCGAGAACTACCTGCAGCACGCCGAACACTATCAGCGCATGATCATGGCGGCGCAGACCCAACAGGGCAACGCCGCCCAGCCCGACATGGACGATGCTCCCCAACACTCCCAGCGGGCGGACGGGGGAGAGGGCGGCCGGCGCTCG
>CAYVYD010000026.1:9934-15730 GCA_964454415.1 uncultured Hyphomicrobiaceae bacterium
GCGAAAGAGCCCGTTCACCAATCCCGATTTCGAAACCACGAAGTGACTCCGCGCCCTTCATGTCGGACCGCGGCGCGCCTATATTGACCGCAGGGAATGCCGCAAAGCGGGTTCCCCAGGCCGCTCGACGGCCGGCGACGATCGAATGGGCGTGGCGACCGGGCTCGAGTTGAGACGGCTCCCGCGTGCCGAGGAGAGGTTCGATATGGATTTCGAAAAATACACCGACCGCGCGCGGGGTTTCGTGCAGTCGGCTCAAGGCCTGGCGCTGCGCGAAGGCCATCAGCAATTCGCTCCCGAACACCTGTTCAAGGTTCTGCTGGACGACGCGGAAGGCCTGGCGGCCGGCCTGATCGCGCGCGCGGGCGGCGATCCCCGAGAGGCCCTGCGGCGGACCGAGGCGGCGATCGACGCCATGCCCAAGGTCTCCGGCGGCGGCGCCGGCCAGCTTTATCTAGCGCCCGCCACCGCGCGCGTCTTCGAGCAGGCCGAGAAGCTCGCCAAGAAGGCCGGCGACAGCTTCGTCACCGTCGAGCGCCTGTTGCTGGCGCTGGCGATGGAGAAGGACGCCGCGCCGGCCAAGATTCTGGACGAGATGGGCGTGAGCCCCAACGCCATCAACGAGGCGATCGAGGCGATCAGGAAGGGCCGCACCGCCGACAGCGCCTCGGCCGAGCAGGCCTATGACGCGCTCAAGCGCTACGCCCGGGACCTGACCCAGGCGGCCCGCGACGGCAAGCTCGACCCGGTGATCGGGCGCGACGAGGAAATCCGCCGCACCATCCAGGTGCTCTCGCGCCGCACCAAGAACAATCCGGTGCTGATCGGCGAGCCGGGCGTCGGCAAGACGGCGATCACCGAAGGGCTGGCGCTGCGCATCGTCAACGGCGACGTGCCCGAGAGCCTACGCGACAAGAAGCTGCTGGCGCTCGACATGGGGGCGCTGATCGCCGGGGCCAAATACCGCGGCGAGTTCGAGGAGCGCCTCAAGGCCGTGCTCTCCGAGGTGCAGGCGGCCGAGGGTCAGATCATTCTCTTTATCGACGAGATGCACACCATCGTCGGCGCCGGCAAGGCCGACGGCGCGATGGACGCCTCCAACCTGCTCAAACCCGCCCTGGCCCGCGGCGAGCTGCACTGCATCGGCGCTACCACGCTGGATGAGTACCGCAAGAACGTCGAGAAGGACGCGGCGCTGGCGCGGCGCTTTCAGCCCATCTTCGTCAGCGAGCCGACGGCCGAGGACACCATCTCGATCCTGCGGGGGTTGAAGGAGAAATACGAGCTGCATCACGGCGTGCGCATCACCGACAGCGCGCTGGTCGCCGCCGCGAAGCTGTCGGACCGCTACATCACCGACCGGTTCCTCCCCGACAAGGCGATCGATCTGGTCGACGAGGCGGCGAGCCGGCTACGCATGCAGGTCGACTCCAAGCCCGAGGAGCTGGACGAGCTCGACCGGCGCATCATCCAGCTCAAGATCGAGCGCGAGGCGCTGAAGAAGGAGCAGGACGAGGCCTCCAAGGACCGGCTGAAGGATCTGGAGAAGGAGCTTTCCGACCTCGAGGAGCAGGCGGACGCGCTCACCCAGCGCTGGCAGCAGGAGAAGGCGAAGCTCTCCAGCGCGCAGAAGCTGAAGGAAGAGCTCGAGACCGCCCGTTACGAGCTCGAGCAGGCCCAGCGCAGCGGCGACCTCGCGCGCGCGGGCGAGCTTTCCTACGGCGTCATCCCCTCGCTCGAGGAGAAGCTGAACGAGGCCGAGGCCGAAGAAGAGGGCGAGCACATGCTGGAGGAGGCGGTGCTGCCCGACCACGTGGCGCAGGTGGTCTCGCGCTGGACCGGCATCCCCGTCGACCGCATGATGGAGGGGGAGAAGGAAAAGTTGCTCCGCATGGAGCAGGCGCTCGACAAGCGCGTGATCGGCCAGGACGAGGCGGTGGAAGCTGTCTCGACGGCCGTGCGCCGGGCCCGCGCCGGCCTCCAGGACCCCAACCGGCCGATCGGCTCCTTCATGTTCCTAGGTCCCACCGGCGTCGGCAAGACCGAGCTCACCAAGGCGTTGGCCGCGTTTCTGTTCAACGACGAGCACGCCATGATCCGCATCGACATGTCGGAATACATGGAGAAGCATTCGGTCGCCCGCCTGATCGGCGCCCCGCCCGGCTATGTGGGCTATGAGGAGGGCGGCGCGCTCACCGAGGCGGTGCGGCGGCGGCCCTATCAGGTGATCCTGTTCGACGAGATCGAGAAGGCGCATCCCGACGTCTTCAACGTGCTCCTCCAGGTGCTCGACGACGGCCGGCTGACCGACGGCCAGGGCCGCACGGTGGACTTCCGCAACACGCTGATCATCATGACCTCCAATCTGGGCGGCGAGATCCTGGTCAACCAGCCCGAGGGCGAGGACACCGCGGCCGTGCGCGGGCAGGTGATGGAGATCGTGCGCGCGAGCTTCCGGCCCGAATTTCTCAACCGGCTGGACGAGATCATCCTGTTCCACCGTTTGAAGCGCGATCAGATGGCGGCGATCGTCGACATCCAGGTCGAGCGCCTCAAGGCGCTGCTCGCCGACCGCAAGATCGAGATCGAGCTCGACGCGGGCGCGCGCGCCTGGCTGGCCGAGAAGGGCTACGACCCCGCTTATGGCGCCCGCCCCTTGAAGCGGGTGATCCAGAAGAACCTGCAGGACGCCGTCGCCGAGCTGGTGTTGGAGGGCGCCGTCAAGGCGGGCAGCACCGTCAAGGTGACGGCCGACGACAAGGGCCTGGTGATCAACGGCGTGGCGGCGAAGCGGGCGGCCTAGGCGCCGGCGGCGCGGCGGGGCCGCAAAAAAAGAGGCGCGTTCCTTGTGAACGCGCCCTTTGAAGCAGTCCCTCGTTTTTTGTTGGTTTTGCGTTTACCGCGCTTAGTGTTCGACAGATGCAACCTGTGTGTTGACGGGCGAGCGCCGCAGCAGTTCGTCGATCCGCGTGCGCTCCTTATTGAATTCGTTGAGCTCGCGGGCGGCCAGCATGCGGCCGTGCGGTACGTGGATCTTCATCGGGTCGACCTGCCGCGAATTGACCAGGACCTCGAAGTGGCAATGGGGTCCGGTCGAGCGGCCGGTGGAGCCGACGAAGCCGATGATCTGACCCTGGGTGACGCTGACGCCGGGCCGCATGCCGGGCGCGAAGCGCAGCATATGGCCGTAGGCGGTCTTGAAGCCGTTGGCGTGGCGGATGCGGACGTAGTTGCCGTAGCCGCCCTTGCGGCCCACCGCCTCGGCGGTGCCGCTGCCGGCGGCCAGGATCGGGGTGCCGCTGGGCGCGGCCCAATCGACGCCGGTGTGCATCCGCGAGCGTCTGAGCAGCGGGTGGCGCCGCATGCCGAAGCCCGAGGTGAAGCGGGCGCCCTTGACCGGCTTTCTCATCAGGAACTTCTTGGCGCTGTTGCCGCGCTGGTCGTAGTAGTCGACGAGTCCGTCGGGCGTGCGGAAGCGGTAGAACTGCCGCCTTTTGCCGTCGATGGTGAGCGAGGTATAGAGCAGCTCGCCCGAGGCCGGCCCCTTGCCCTCATCGCCCTTCTCGTCGTCGAGCGCATAGAAGATCTCGAGCGCATCGCCGGCGCGCACGCGCTGCTTGAAATCGGTGTCGTAGGAATGGATCCGCATCAGCTGGGTAACCGCCTCGGGCGACATCTTCTGGCTGAGCGCCGACTGGTAGATGCTCTGATAGAGCGCCGCGCGTTGCGGATATTGAGACTGGCGGAGCGCCGCCGCGTCGGCGAGGTCGATGGGATCGTCGCTCGCCACATATTCGCCGGCACCGTTGCGGGTCACCGTCACCTTGTGCTCGGTGCCCTCGAACACGCTCACCTTGACCGGCTCCATCTGGCCGGTGTCGCTGGGCGCGGGCGCCAGTGTGAAGCGGATCTCCTGGCCCGGCTGCAGCGCCTTGGCGGGGAACACCGGTGCCATCGACTCGACGATCGTCTTGGCCAGCCACGGCTCGGCGCCGGCGTCGGCCAGGAGGCTGTTGAGCGTGTCGCCGCGCTTGACCTGCACCGTCTCGAACTTGCTGCCCTCGAGGATCTCGTCGGTCTCGTCCAGCAGCGCCTTTTCGATGACGGTGGTGTTGCGCGGCGCCTCGTTCTCGACCGGCGAGGCGGCGCCGAATTCGTCCGGATTGTAGGAGGCGGTGTGCACGATGGCGTCGGCCTCGGGCAGCGTGCCGGGTTTCATCGCGAAGGGCTGGCCGTAGAAGAACTCGTTGGCGTCCGAGACCAGGTCGGTGACCTTGTTGGCGCCGAGCTCGACGCCGTCCTCCTCGGGCAGGATGCCGCCGACCAGCTCGACGACCTTGACCTCCACGTCGCGGGCAACCTCGCCCTTGCCCGCGTCATCGCCGGTCTGCGAGATCGGGGTGGTGTCGGCGTAGAGCTTGAAGGGATTGAAGGGGGGGATGGTGTCGGCGTCTTCGGGTTGGGTGGTGGCGAGGCGGGCGACGACGCGGGCATAGGGCTTGATGCGGATATATTCGCGGTCGCCACGCTGCTGGACCACCGAATCGTGAATGATGTGCCGGGTCGATAGTCCCAGCCCCGTGGCCTGCAGCCGGCCGCCCTTGCCACGCGCCAACGACTGCTCGTCGCTCACGATCTGCAGGCCCGCCACCGGCTTCATCGCCGCCAGGCTCGCCCGCTTGATCGAGTTGACCATGCCGCTGCCGTCGTCCATGTCGAGCGAGGCGTAGAGCGCGACGCCGATGAGCCCGACGCCGACGAAGCCGGCCAGACACGTGCTCGCCAGCCATTTCAGCCGCGCGGCCATGCTGTTGTGGCTCGGCTCCGACAGATAGATTCTCGGAACGTCCTGCGCGGCCGCCCTGCCGAGCTGGATCTCTGGCAGCGCCCGCCTGCCGAATGCCGGCGCGAGCGCGCGCTCGCGTTTCACGTCCGCGAAATGGCGGCGTCGATCCGTCAAGTTCACTGTCCCCCCGTCTCCGACTGTCACACCCGGCAGCGTCTAGAGGTGGCTGCCCATGTGGTGCGGCAGAGCCGAAATCGGTTATGTGTCCCTCGAGTTCTGTGAGCCCAGGCGCCGGTGCTGTTTTCGTCCGCTCCGGATCTGCGGTCCCATCTCCCGAATTGAGAAACCCTCGTTTAAACAGCGTTAACTTTTATCGCCGGAAATCGTTACCCGACCGTTAATCGGGAAGGTGGATCGTCAATCGGGCAGGATTGTGACGCGGGCGTTCTTTTGCATTGATGTTCGGTGCGAAAATTTGCTTCGAATGAGCTTGACAAGCGGGCGTTCGACTCACTAATAAAGGGAACTCGCGCGGGTGAGGTCGCTCACCTGCGATTTCTTCATGCCTGCGCGATTCTTCAGTTTAAATCGAAGCGGGGTTTGCTCGGCAGAGCGGGTCCGTTTGGGTTTGACTCCCCATAGGGCTTTTGCTTCCATGGGGGTTCGGGTCGGCGCCCTCGCGGCGCCGGACCGGGGCTCTTTGACATAGTGGTTTGAAGAAAGGGAAACGCAGACGGCGGAGTCCTGGCGTGCCCATGCCGCATTGGAGGTCACTCCCGTGTCGGCTGGGCAAACGAGACTCTGACGAAGTTGCGTTTCTCCAACACCCGATTGCGCGCGGGCGGAGCCGAGAGGCGAAGCGCGGCGCGATCAGTGATGGAACTCGTCAATAGAGTAACGCAGCGGACTCCGGAAAGATTCCTTCCGGAGTGATCAGAATCAAATCTCCAACTTAAGAGTTTGATCCTGGCTCAGAACGAACGCTGGCGGCAGGCCTAACACATGCAAGT
>CAYVYD010000027.1:0-15366 GCA_964454415.1 uncultured Hyphomicrobiaceae bacterium
CCGGGCCCTCCCGCGCGACCACGGCGGCGGCGGTCTCGTCGCAGCTCGTCTCGATCCCCAGCAGGACGAGGCGCTTTTCCGCGCCTCCCCGGGTCTTCGCCTTTCCCATCGCTTCGATCGTCTCCAACAGCCGGGGGCAGATTGCGCGTCTCCCGGCATCGGTGCATTGTGGGCCACCAATCTTCGCGGCCCGCCGCCCGCACTATCATCCGGAGTTCCACGCGTGCAATCCCTACCCATCCGCATCGGCACCAGGGGGAGCCCCCTGGCGCTCCGCCAGACCGACGGGGTGCGCGAGGGATTGATCGCCGCGCACGGGCTCGAGGCGGGCGACGTCGCGATCAGGATCATCAAGACGAGCGGGGATGCTATCCAGGACCGGCCGCTGCGCGAGGCGGGCGGCAAGGGGCTGTTCGCCAAGGAGATCGAGGCGGCCCTTCAGGCGGGCGAGATCGATCTCGCGGTCCACTCGGTCAAGGACATGGAGACGGCGCTGCCGGACGGCCTGGCGCTCGCCTGCCTGCTGCCGCGCGAGGACGTGCGCGACGCCTTCATCAGCATGACCGCCTCGTCCCTGCTCGAGCTGCCCGAGGGGGCGGTGGTGGGCACCGCGTCGCTGCGGCGCCAGGCGCAGGTGAAGAGGCTGCGCGCCGACCTCGAGGTGGTGACCTTCCGCGGCAATGTTGAGACGCGGCTCGACAAGCTCGCCCGCGGCGAGGCGGACGCGACGCTGCTCGCCTATGCGGGCCTCAAGCGGCTGGACCTCGCTCAGCGCGCCACCGCGGTGATCGACACCGCCACGCTGCTGCCGGCGGCGGGCCAGGGCGCCATCGGCATCGAGGTGCGCGCGGGCGACGAGGGGGCCCGCCGGCTGATCGCGCCCCTCAACGACGCCGAGACCGCGCAGGCAATCGCCGCCGAGCGCGCCTTCCTGGCGGCGCTCGACGGCTCCTGCCACACGCCGATCGCGGCGCTGGCGGAGATCGAGGGCGACCGGCTCAGCTTTCGCGGTATGATCCTGAGGCCCGACGGGAGCGCCTGGCACGAAACCGGGCGCGACGGGCAGGCGGGCGAGGCGGCGGACCTCGGCTGGGACGCGGGCGCCGAGCTCAAGGCGCGCGCCGGGCCGCATTTTTTCGAGGATTAGGAGCGGCGCCCCATGCGCCTTCTGGTGACCAGGCCCGAGCCCGACGCGAGCCGGCAGGCGCGCGAGCTCGAAGCGCTGGGGCTAGAGGCGCTGGTCGAGCCGCTGCTCAGCCTCACCTTCGCCGAGGACGCGGTGCTCGATCTCGAAGGTGTCCAGGCGCTGATCGCCACCAGCCGCAACGGGCTGCGGGCGCTCGAACGCCTCGAGGCGGTCGACGCGGCGAGCGGGCTGCCGCTGATCGCGGTGGGACCGGCGAGCGCGCAAACGGCGCGCAAGCTCGGCTTCAAGACCGTGCATGAGGGGCCGGGCACGGCGGAGGGGCTGGTCGAGGTGGTCCAGGCCAATGCCGCGCCCGAGGGCGGCGTGCTGCTGCATCTGGCGGGCGCGAGCCTCGCCTCCGACCTCAAGGGCGCGCTCGAGACCAAGGGCTTCGCGGTGCGCCAGCCCGTGCTCTACCGCGCCGAGGCGCGCGAGGGGTTGAGCGAAGCGGCGCGCGCGGCGGTCGGCGAGGGCGGGCTCGGCGGCGTCATCCTGATGTCGCCGCGCACGGCGGCGGTCTATGGCCGGCTGGTCAGCGAGGCGGGGCTCGCCGAGGCGACGGGCGAGCTCCTTCATTTCTGCCTCTCGAAGGCCGTGGCGGCGCGGCTCGAGGGGGCGGTGAAGGCGCGCGTGCTGGTCAGCGCGCGCCCCCGCGAGGACGATCTGCTTGCCTTGGTCGCCCGCGAGACGGCACACTGACCGGCAATCCGCAATCAGCAACCGGAACGAACGAGCACCATGGCGCCAGGCGAGGACGACGCGACACCGGGCGGCTTGGACGACAAGCCGAAGCGGCCGACGCCGACCCTCGAGCTCGAGGCCGAGGTCGTCGAAGAGGCCAAGGAGGAGGATTCGACCGCCGAGGCGGCCGGGGAGACGGCAGCGGAGGAGGACTCCGCCGCCGAAGCGCCGGCGGCCGCGGAGCCCCCGGAGGATACCGGGGCCGAGGCGGGCGAGCAGCCGATGGACGCGCCAACGCAGGAACCGCGCGCGGCGCCGCCCACCCGGCGCTCCTTCGCCTCGCGGCTGGCGAGTTTCGCCACCCATCTGGCGGCCGGCGTCGCCGGCGGGCTGGCCGGCGTGGGCGTGGCGGCGGTCGGCCTCGACAAGCTGCCGGTCTCGAAGTTCCTGCCCGGCGCCGCCGCACCGGCGGTGCCGCAGGCGCGCCTCGACGACATGCAGAGCGAGATCGAGGCGCTCAAGGGCAGCCTCAAGAGCTCGACCGACGCGCTCGATGCCCGCCTAGCCAAGGCCGAGGAATCGGCCGGCGCGGGCGGTGAGGGAAGCGGCGCGCTCGAGGCGCGGCTTTCCAAGCTCGAGGCGACGCTCGCCGCCATGGGCGAGGGCGAGGGTGGCGTGGCGCTGCCCGAGGCGGCGGCACTCAAGGGCGAGATCGCCGCGCTCGGAACCGAGACCGAGGCGGTCAAGACGCAAGCCGAAGAGCTGGCGAAGGAGCTCGCCAGCCTGCGCGAGACGGTGAGCCAGGGCGGGGCCGCGGGCGAGAGCGCTCCAGGCGCGGGCGAGGCGCTGGACAAGGCCCAGGCGCGCATCGACGCGCTCGAGGAACGGCTCGGCGAACTCAACCAGCGCCAGGCGAAAACCGCGCGCGACGGCAGGCTCGCGGCCCGGGCGGTGGCGCTCGCCGCGCTCGACCAGGCCGCGCGCGGCGGCGAGGCCTATGCGGCGGAGCTCGACACGGTGAAGGCGTTGATCCCGGCGGACGCGGCGGCGGCCAAGAAGGAGCTCGACCAGCTCGAGGCGCACGCGCTGACCGGCGTCAAATCGCGAACCGAAATCACCCAAAGCTTTCCCGGCTACAGGGACAAGGCGCTCGACGCCGCAGCCGCGCCGCAATCGGACGCGCTGATAGACCGGCTCGCCTCGAGGGCGCGCTCGCTGGTACGGGTGCGGCCCAGCGGCCCGCGCGCGGGCGATTCACCAAGCGCGGTGCTGGCGCGGATGGAGGCGCAGGTGAAGGCTGGCGACCTCGCCAAGGCCGCGGCCGAGGCGGACGCGCTGAACGGCGCGGCGGCGGCGGCGATGGCGCCGTGGGTGGAAGCGGCGCGGGCGCGGATCGCGCTCGAGCGGGAGGTGCAGGGGCTGCGGCGCGGCTTGCTGGGCGAGATCGCGGCCGTGAGGCCCGCGGGAGACGGATAGGCGCGCATGTGGCGGCTGTTCTTCTGCCTGCTGGTGCTCGCGCTCGCCACCCTAGTGCTGGCGCAACTGGCCGACCGTCCGGGCGAGGTCGCGGTCACCTGGCTCGGCTACGACATCGAGACCAGCATCTATGTGGCGGCGCTCGCCGTGGTCCTGCTGCTCGGCCTGCTGATCGGGCTCGTCGCGGGGCTGCGCTATCTCCTCACCAGGCCGCGGGCGATCAAGCGCTATCTGGCCGAACGCAACGAGGCGCGCGGACGCGAGGCGCTCACCCGCGGCATGATTGCCGCCGAGATCGGCGACGGCGACGTCGCCGGACGCTCCGCCGCGACGGCGCGGCGGGCGCTCCCGGCCGACCCGCTGACGGCGCTGCTCGGCGTCAAGGCCGCGCGGCTCGCGGGCGACCGGGCGACCATGCGCGCGCTGCTCGAGGACATGACGGGGTCGCCAGAGACCAAGCTCGCCGGCCTGCACGGGCTCTATCTCGAGGCGCGCCGCGAGGACGAGTTGGAGGCGGCGCGGCAATTCGCCGAACGCGCGCTGGAGGCCAATCCGCGGCTCGCCTGGAGCGGCAAGGCGCTGCTCGACCTGCAGGCCCGCGCCGCCGACTGGCAGGGTGCGCTCGATACGCTCGCCAAGACCGAGCGGGCGGGTCACGTGGAAAAGCAGGAGGCGCGGCGCAAGCGCGCCGTGCTGCTCACCGCCCAGGCGATGGCGCTGGAGGAGGGCGAGCGGGAGCGCGCCCAGGAGCTCGCGCTCGAGGCCCACAAGCTCGCGCCGGACCTGGTGCCGGCGGCGGCCTTGGCCTCGCGCCTGCTGGCGGCCGGGGGCAACGCCCACCGCGCCGGGCGGGTGATCTCGCGGACCTGGGCGCTCTCGCCGCACCCCGATCTCGCCACCGCCTACGCCTATCTGCGGATGGGCGATTCGCCGCGCGAGCGCCTGAACCGGGTGCGCGAGCTCGCCCAATCCGCCGAGGGCGGGACGGAAGGCGCGGTCGCCGTCGCCAGCGCCGCGGCCGAGGCGCGCGATTGGCAGGCGGCGCGGGCCGCGCTCGCCCCGCTGCTGGATCGGAAGCCCACGGCGCGGGTCTTCACGCTGATGGCGCGGATCGAGGAAGGCGAGCGGGGCGACGCCGGGCGTGTGCGCGAATGGCTGGGCCGCGCCCTGCGGGCGCCGCGCGATCCCGCCTGGATGGCCGACGCGGTGGTGTTCAAGGCGTGGGCGCCGGTCTCGCCGGCGAGCGGGGTACTCGACGCGTTCGTCTGGCAGGCGCCGGCGGAGGCGCTGGAGAGCGCCGAGACGCCGATCATCGAGGGCCGGGGCGAGGCGGAGGACGAAGAGGCGGCGGGACCGCTGCCCGAGCCGCTGGACCTGGCGGGGATGGAAACCGCGCCGGAAGCCGGTGAGCAAGGGGCGGCCGAGGAAGGGGGCGCCCCGGACGAGGCGGGCGAAGCGGCGGAAGAAGCGAAAGAAGAGCGCGCGGGCGAGGCGGACGCAGGGGGCGAGGCCCCGGCCGAAGAGGCCGCGGGAACGGTCGCGGAGCCGGTGTTGCCGCGGCCGCCGGACGATCCGGGCGAGGCGAGCTGGTTCGAGGAAGAGGAGGAGCGGGAGGTGGCTGAGCCGGTGCCGGGGCCGCCGCCGGAAAGCTCCGGTTAACCATCGCGCAAGGGGGCGGGCCTATGCTAAACAAGGCGCGTGCCCGTCGGCTCACGAGCGGGCGTCTTGCCACGCAGGCAAGCTGGCGCTAAAGCCAAGTCCCTGGCGCGCCGCTGTAGCTCAGTTGGTAGAGCAACGCATTCGTAATGCGTGGGTCGGGTGTTCGAGTCACCCCAGCGGCACCAGCCCTTTTCCCAAAGACGATTTGTCGATCGTGGCGCCGGCCGGTGCTATTCCGCCGCGGTCCGGGCGGCGGGCGGATCGGTCCGCGGCGGCGCGTCCGCCCGCGCGTCCGCATCGCTCTCCTCCGCCCCGGGCGGGGCGGCGAGCGATGAGATCATCTCCGCCAGATCGCCGATAGTGGCGCAGGCCTGGGTCATCCGTCCAAGCGGAATGGCAAGGCCGGTGGCGCTTTCGAGGCGGCCGTGGAGCTCGAAGGTGGTGAGCGAATCGAGGCCGGCGTCGTCCAGGGTCTGGTAGCGGGCGAGTTCCTCCTCGCCGATGCGCAGCACCTTGGCGAGTTGGGCGGCTGCCACAACGCGGGCCTGTGCCAGGCGCCTTACGGGTTCGGCCGAAAAGGCGCCCGTCCGCGCGTCGCCCTGCCCGTCCGCGGCCAGCAGCCCGCCCATCCGCGGCGCGGCGGCAAGGCTGGGATGGGTCGCGGCGAGCCGGTCCCAGTCGACGGCGGCGTAGCCGAGCGCGGGGGCCTCCAGGCAAAGCGCCTCGCCGAAGGCCCGCAACGCCTCGGCGTCGTCCAGGGCGCGCCAGCCGGAAGTCTCGAGGTATCGCGCCATGTCGGCGTTGCGGGCGACGACGCCCGACTGGCCGAGCACGCTCCAGCTCAAACATCGGCCGGGAATGCCGCGCGCGCGCTGGTAACGGGCGAGGCCCTCCAGGAAGGCGTTGGCGGCGGCGTAATTGGCCTGACCCGCCCAGCCCAGCGTCTGGGCGAGGGAGGAGAAGGAGACGAAGAAATCCAGAGTCGCACCCGCCGCCAGGACGGCGCGGGTCAGCGCCAGCGCGCCCGCCACCTTCGGCGCCAGCACGCTTGCGATCCGTTCGTCGTCCATTTGAGCGAGCGGCGCGTCGTCGTAATGCGCGGCGGCGTGGACGATGCCGCGCAAGGGCATATCGGCCTGCGCCAGGCGGGCGACGGCGAGGGTCACGGCGGGCTCGTCGGCGAGGTCTAGCTTGATGAGCTCGACGCGGCGACCAAGCCGGGCGACCTCGCCCACCAGCGAGGCGGCCGGGCGGCCGGTGCGCGAGGCAAGCACGAGGCGTCCGGCACCGCCTTCGGCCAGGTGACGCGCGGCGGCGAAGCCGAAGCCGCTGGTGCCGCCGGTGACGAGATAGGCGCCTTCGGGGTCGAGGCGGCGGCCAAGCCCGAGATCGGCATGGACGGGGATCGAGGGATCGTCGAGGGCGACGGCGATCTTGCCGGCGTGGTCCGCGTCGGAGAAGCGGCGGAAGGCGGCCTCCACCTCGGCGCCGGGGAAGAGGGTGGTCGGCAGCGCGCCGATCTCGCCCGCGGCGATCATCGCCAAGACTTCCTCCATCAGGGCGCGGACCTCCCGGGGCCTGTCCTCGATCAAGCTGGCCACGTCGACCACGTGGAAGGAGAGGTTCTGCTTGAGGGCCTCGAGGCCGAGGGCGCCGCCGGCATAGACGTCGCGCTTGCCGAGCTCGACGAAGCGGCCATAGGGAGCGAGGCATCGGAGCCCCTTGTCGATGAAGGGGCCGGCAAGGGCGTTCAGCACGACGTCGACGCCGCTTCCTCCCGTCGCTTCCATGACGTGATCGGCGAAGCCGAGGTCGCGGGAGTCGAACAGATGGGCGATGCCGAGGGCGGCGAGATGGGCGCGTTTCTCTCCCGTTCCGGCGGTGGCGATGATCTCCGCGCCCACGCGCCGGGCAAGCGCAACCGCGGCGAGGCCGACGCCGCCGCTTGCATTGTGGATCAGCACGCGCTCCCCGGCCTGGAGGCGGGCGATCCGGTCGAGCGCGTAATGGGCGGTGAGATAGACCGAAGGAAGCCCAGCGGCCTCGGCCATGGAAAGCGCGGGCGGGGCGGCAAAGACGCGGTGGGCGGGGAGCGTGACGAAGCGCCGGAGCGCGCCGCGGGCGAGGGCGATCACGCGGCCGCCCGGCGCGAGGCCTTCGACATCGGCGCCCACGGCCGTCACCCGGCCGGCGCATTCGAGGCCGAGTGCCGCGCCCGGATCGCCGGGCTCGGCGCCTTGGGGGAGCAGGCCCGCCGCCGCCATCACGTCGCGGAAGTTGAGGCCCGCGGCCAGAACCTCGACCCTCACCTCGCCCGGGCCCGGCTCGCGCGGTTCGGCCTCGCGCCATTCGAGCTCGGCGGCTCCGCGCCGGCGAAGCGCAAAGTCCTGCGCCGGTCCGAGCGCGGCAAGTGGGCGGTGCGCGGCGGGAAGCTCGCGCACAAGCCGCCGGCGCAGGCGGGGCACCAGGACGGTCTGGCCACGGACCAACAATTCGGTCTCGCCGGTTCCCGAGGCGATCAGATCCGCAAGCGCGCCGGGGCGGTCAAGCGCTCCGGAATCGAGGTCGGCCAGATGGAAGCGGGCCGCACGGGTCTCGAGCGCGATGGTGCGCGCGAGCCCCGGAAGAGCGCTTTGGGCCAGCCCCGAAAGATCGCCCGTTTCATCGGGGTCCGCGGCGCGGGCATTGCGGGTCAGCACCCAAAGGGCACCCGGTTGACTGCCGGCCTGGAGCAAGGCGAGGGCCTGGCCGAAGCGGGTGAGGCAGCGGACCTCGCGTTCGAGCGCTACGTAGAGGCCCGCTTCGGCCTCGATTTCGGGCGCATCGGCGGGAATGGCGTAGATCACGCCGGCGAGCGGGTCTTGGGCGGAAGCGGCCGCGATCGCCCGGGCGCAGGCGCCGGCGTCCACCGCCTCGTCTTGGGCCAGGGCGATGACGACGGGCTCGCACCCCCGCGCGGCCAGCGCCGCGGCGAGCGCGTCTCCCGCCGTGCCGCCGGGGCGGGCCAGCAGCAGCCAGCGGCCGCCGTCGTCCCTCCTTGCTTCGGCGACCCCTTCCGCCTCGAAGGGCACGAAAATTTCCTCGAGGAAGGCGCCCTGGCGCGCGCCCTCCCCGGCGGGCGTGCCGCCGGTAAGCGGCCGCAGGCGCAGCCCCTCGATGCGGAGGCGCGGCGCGCCCCCTTGGGTGGCGATGAGCAGATCGAGGCGGGTCTCGCCGTCGTCCGCCGATCCGGCGGTGGCCCGGGCGAGGGCCGGGTCTTCCAAGGGCCCGGCGATCAGCACCCGGCCGATGGCGACCGGCAAAGCGGGCGCGTCGTCGTCGTCCTCCTGATTGATGGCGGCGAGGCCCAGTTGCAGACAGGCGTCGAGGAGGCACGGGTCGAGCCCCATGGCGGCGGGCGGCGCGCCCTCGGGCAGGCGCGCTTCACCGACGGCGTGGTTCCCGTGCCTGGCGATACCCGCCAGACTGCGGAAGGCGGGGCCGTAATCGTAGCCCGC
The DNA here is from genome assembly GCA_964454415.1 of uncultured Hyphomicrobiaceae bacterium. GTDB lineage: Bacteria > Pseudomonadota > Alphaproteobacteria > Rhizobiales > Methyloligellaceae > JAJFHN01. The sequence continues at coordinate 8,500 of CAYVYD010000027.1, forward strand.
GGCGCGGGCGCCGAGATAGAAGGCCTCAGCGTCGAGGGTCCAATGGACCGGCGGTTCGAGCGTTCCCTCGAGCCTCACCTCGCGGGCGAGCAGGCGCGCCTCGGCGGCGCGTGTCCATTCGCCGCCCTCCCGGTTGCGCCAATTGATGGCGATCCGCCGCCGCGCTTCGTCGAAGACGGTCTTGAGCTGGACGCTGTCGCCGGGCTCGAGGGGGAGCGCGTGCTCGAAGCGCAGATCGGAGAGCTCGAGGCCGCTTGGCCCGAACAATTGCTCGCCCGCCGCGCGCATCATTTCGATGTAGCCCGCGACCGGGAAGAGAGCGCCGCCGGCGACGCGGTGATCGGCGAGGAAGGGGTGGCTCGAAAGGCCGAGCTCGCCCGACCATTGGGGAACGGGGCCCGGATCGCGGACCCCCAGCAGCGGGTGCCAATCGGACGGGGTGAGCGCGTGCTGGGCCTCCTCGGGTTCGAGCCACAGCCTGCGGTTCATCCAGGGCAGGCGCGGCAGCTCGACGCCGTCGTTGGCGGGGCCGAGCAGCGCCCGCCAATCGATCTCGAGGCCGGCGGTCCAGAGCCGGGCGGTGGCATGGGCCAGCGAAACGAAATCGTTCTCCCCGCGCTCGAGGGTGCTGACGGTCGCGACCTCGCGGCCTTCGGCCAGCGCGCACTCGCGGGTGAGGCTCGAAAGGGTGCGCTGGGGGCCGAGCTCGAGGAAGGTGTCGGCGCCCTCGGCAAGCGCACGGGAGACGGCGTCGCGGTAGCGCACGGGGCGGCGCAGATTGGCCCACCAGTAATCGGTGTCGAAGCGGGTCTGGGGCTCGCCGGTCACGGTCGAGATCACGGATGTGTGCGGCGCGCGCCAGTCGAGCGTGCCGACCTGGGCCTTGAAGCTCTCCTCGCCGGGCGCGAGCCAGCTCGAATGCCAGGCGAAGTCGAGCGCCAGCTTGTGGGTGCGCACGCCGGGCTCGCGGTGGGCGATCAGCGCGAGCAGGGCGTCGACCGCCGCCGCCTCGCCCGCGACGGTGACCGCGTTGGGGGCGTTCAAGGCGATGATCTCGATCGCGCCCGAGCGCGGCAGCAGCGGCTCGAGCGTCTCTGCGCCCATGCCGATGGGCGCCATCGCGCCGGTGCGGTCGAACTCGGCGCGAATCGAGCCCCTGATGCGGACGAGGTGGGCGACGTCCTCCAGGCCGAGCGCTCCGCCAAGATAGGCGGCGGTGACCTCGCCGAAGCTGTGGCCTATCAGGTGGTCGGGTGTGACGCCGACGGCGCGCCAGACCGCGGCGAGGCCGGCCTGAAGGGCGAACATGGCGGCGGGCGTCACGGTGGCGTCGCCGACGACGCTTTCGGCTTCGCCCGCCATCAGCACGTCCACCACCGACCAGCCGGCCTTCGCCTTGAAGTGCGCGTCGAAGTCGTGGACGGTCCGGCGGAATACGGGATGGCGCTGCAACAGATCGCGGCCCATGGCCCACCACTGGCCGCCCTGGCCGGTGAAGGTGAAGGCGAGACGGCGGCCCTTTTCGGCGCGGCCGGTGACGACGCGCGGCAGCCCCGCGCCCTTGCCGCGCGGCTCCTCGCCGCCTTCGGCCATGAGGGAGAGTTTTTTGCGCAGATCGGCGATGCCATCGGCGAGGATAACGGCGCGGTGGGCGAAGGGATCGCGGCGGGTGGCGAGCGTGGCGGCGATGGCCTCCAGGGGCTGGCCGGCGAGGGAACCGCCCTCCTCCAGCGCGGCGGCGAGACGCCCGGCATAGGCGGCAAGCTGATCGGTGGTGGCGGCAGACAGGGGAACGGGGACGGGACCTTCACGCGGGGCCACGGCGGGCGATGCGGTGTTGGCGGCGCGGGCTGGTGCCGGCCGGTCGACGCCCCGCAGCAGGGCGCAGGCATTGGTGCCGCCGAAGCCGAAGGCGTTGACGAGCGCCACCGCCTTGCTTCCCGTGCGGGAGAGCGGCGCCGCCTTCGCCGCCACCTCGATGTTGAGGGCCTCGAAGGGGATGGCGGGGTTGGGGCGCTCGAAACCGAGGCTGGCGGGGAGCTCGCCGTGATGCAGCGCGAGCGCCGCCTTGATCAGCCCGGCGATGCCGGCGGCGGGCTCAAGATGGCCGATATTGGTCTTGCAGGAACCGATCGGGAGCGGGCGCCCGCGCCCGGGCCCGCCGAAGACTTGGCCGATGGCCGCCGCCTCGACCGGATCGCCCAGCGGCGTGCCGGTGCCGTGCGCCTCGGCGAAGACGAGGTCTTGGGGACCGACATTCGCCTTCTCCGCCGCCCGGCGCAGCATCGCGATCTGCGCCGCCTGGCTCGGCGCGGTGATGGTGCCGGTGGCGCCGTCCTGATTGACCGCCGTCGCCTCGATCACGGCGTAGATCCGGTCGCCGTCGCGGCGCGCCTCCTCGTGGCGCTTGAGCAGCACGACGCCCAGCCCCTCGCCGCGCACGAAGCCGTCGGCGCCCGCGTCGAAGGCGCGGATCGCGCCAGTGGCCGAGAGCATGTGGGCGCGGGAGAAGGTGACGAACATGCGGGGATCGAGCAGCACGTTGACGCCGCCGGCGAGCGCAACATCGCAATCGCCGGCGAGCAGCTTGGCGCCGGCGGCGTCCACCGCCACCAGCGCCGAGGAACAGGCGGTGTCGACGCCGAGGCTCGGACCCGACAGGTCGAAGCGGTTGGAGATCCGGTTGGCGACGATGCTGAGCGCGGTGCCGGTGCCGGCCTGGGGGTCGCCGGTGCGGTGGCGGAAGCGCTGGAGGCGGTCGTAATCGTTATTGGAGACGCCGATGAAGACGCCGGTGGTGCGCTCGCGCAGGCGGGCCAGCGTCTGGCGGGCGTCGTCAACCGCCTCGTAGGCCACCTCGAGCAGCAGGCGCTGCTGCGGGTCCATGGCCTCGGCCTGGTGGCGGCCAAGACCGAAGAAGTCGGGATCGAAGGCGGCGATGTCGTCCAGGAAGCCGCCCCATTTGGAATAGGAGCGGTCGGGGTTGTCGGGCGCGGGGTCGTAGAAGCCCTCGAGGCTCCAGCGCTCGGCCGGGATCTCGCCGATCGCCGCGCGCCCCTCCGCCAGCAGTCGCCAGAAGGATTGAGGGTCGGCGACGCCGCCTGGAAACCGGCAGCCGATTCCGATGATGGCGATGCCGGTCACGGGACTGTGGCGGGGCTCCGAGGCATGGTGTTGACGACGGCCCAATTGACTGCGCCCCTCGCGCTTGAGTCAAGCGGCGGCTGGCCGCTTACATATTTAATATTTTGCATATATTGTCGGTGGAGACAAACCCGATTGGCGGGGCGATCCGTTGGACAAGGCTATGAGCGACAAGACGGCTGACAACGGGCGGCCGGCGCGGTTCATCACGGCGCCGGTGTTCCGCGAGGCGGCCTTCGGCAGCTTCCATCCGCTCTCGATCAGCCGGCACGCGAGCGTGATCGCGCTCGCCGAGGCGCTCGGCTGGTTGGGCGAAGGGGACGTGGAGATCGTCGAGCCCGCCTCCAGGGCCGTGCTCGCCCGGTTCCACGAGGGCGCCTATCTGGACGCCTTCGAGGCGGCCGCCCGGGCGCTCAAGGTCACCCCGGAGATCCGCGAGCGTTATGGGCTCGGCACGGCGGAATGCCCGCTCTTCAAGGGCGTTTGGGAGCGGGCGGCGACCACGGTGGGGGGCGCGATCCGCGCCGCGGAGCTGGCGCTCGAGGGCAAAATCGCCTTTCACCCCGCCGGCGGCACCCATCACGGGCGGCGCGATAAGGCGGTGGGCTTCTGCTATTTCAACGACCCCGTCTTCGCGATCCTGACGCTGCTCGATAAGGGGCTCGAACGGGTGTTCTATCTCGACCTCGACGCCCATCACGGCGACGGCGTGGAGGCGGCCTTCTCTGGCGACCCAAGGGTGATGACGGTCTCGATCCACGAGGAGGGGCGCTGGCCGCACACGGGCAAGGCGGGCGACCGCGCCGGCGGCAATGCGCGCAACTTTCCCGTGCCCAAGGGCTTCAACGATTCCGAGCTCGCTTTTCTGATGGAGACCAGCGTGCTGCCGGTGGCCAAAGGCTGGGGCGCGCAAGCGGTGGTCGTCACCTGCGGCACCGACGCGCTTCAAGGCGATCCGCTGGCGCGGCTCGCGCTCACCAACAGCGCGCTGTGGCGGGCGGTGGAAGAGGCGGTGGCGCTCACCCCGCACGCGGTGGTGCTGGGCGGCGGCGGCTACAATCCGTGGCTGGTGGCGCGCTGCTGGGCGGGGCTGTGGGGCCGGCTTTCGGGGAAGCCGATCCCGGAGCGTCTTCCACCCGCCGCAAGGGAAGTCCTCTCAAGCCTCGACTGCGACCTGGTGGACGAGGAGGAGGTCGCGCCAGCATGGCTGGAAACGCTGGAGGACAAGCCCAACGAAGGCCCGGTGCGCGGCGAGGTGTGGCGGCTCGCGGCGCTGGCCGGGGCGTGAGCGGTCAGCTACAAGAGTCGCATTGTCATGCATTCAGCAATGTTCATATATTGACCGCCCATGGGGTGGCTCGAACAAATCCGCGCGATCGAGGAGCTCGAGGACGCCGACCTCGACGGCGGCCTGATCCGCGCCTTCGAGGGCGCCGCCGCGGCGACGCGGGCGCGGCCGATCCGCTTCTCCACCCCGACCTTCAAGGAATACTCCTCCAGCGAGATCCAGGGCTGCGGCAAGAACAGCTTCCCCGCCTTCTCGATCACCGCCGGCGGCTGCGCGCTGATGTGCGACCACTGCCAGGCGAAGATCCTGGAACCGATGATCCCGGCCACCTCGCCGGAGATGCTGGAGCAGAAGGTGCGCGACATGGTGCTGCTGCAGAACCTGCAGGGGTTCCTGCTCTCAGGCGGCTCCAACCGGCGCAACGAGATCAAATATGAGCGATACTATCCCGTCGTCGAGCGCCTGAAGCGCGACTTCCCCCATCTCAGAATAGCGATCCATTCGGCGCTGCTCGACGAGAGCCGCGCGAAACTGATGGAATCGGCGGGCGTCGACACGGCGATGATGGACATGATCGGCGCGCGGGAGACGATCAACCAGGTCTATCACCTGGACCGGCCGGTCGAGGACTTCGAGGCGACGCTGGCGGCGCTGACCGGGACTTCCATGGAGATCGTCCCCCACATCGTGATCGGGCTGCATTACGGCCGCGTGCTGGGCGAGGTGACGGCCCTCGACATTTGCTGCCGCCATCCGATCCACGCGCTGGTGCTGGTGGTGCTGATGCCGTTCTACGCCGCGCCCGGCAGCTTCGTGACGCCGCAGACGGGCGAGGTGGGCCGCATCTTCCTCGAAGCGCGGCGCCGGCTTGCCGACCGGCAGGTGCTGCTCGGCTGCGCGCGGCCGCCCGGCATGCACAAGCGGGTGACGGACGCCTACGCGGTGATGGCGGGGCTCGACGGCATCGCCTTCCCCGCCGACGGGGCGGTGGCGGTGAGCCGCGCGGTGGGGCGGTCCTTCACCCAGGAACACGCCTGCTGCTCGATGAAGATCGGCGGCAGCCTGACGCAAAAGCTGGCGCGGCCCTGCGCGGCCTGACAAGGGAGCGATCGACATGAGCTGTCTCAAACCCGAGGGCGCGGCGCCGGGCGAAGGCCGGGGCGGGCTCGACCACAACCCCTTCGATCTGATGGCGCCCCGCGCGCCCGGACCCACGCCGGCGGAGGCCAGGAACGGCAAGCGGGTGAAGGCCAACGACCTGCCGCCGACCGGGGTCTACCGCCCCAACAACAACATCCTCACCCCGCATATGCGCTCGCCCGACTTCGTGCAGATGTCGACCGCCGCGGCGATCACGCTCGGCATCATGTCGGGCAAGATGTACCGCTGCTCCTGCACGCGCTGCCTCAATCTCTTGCTGACCTATCCCGAGGGCTGCCGCGCCAACTGCGCCTATTGCGGGCTGGCGCGCCACCGCGAGGCCGACCGCGACTACGCCGACCGCAACTTCATCCGCGTCGACTGGCCGGCGGTGCCGATGGAGCAGATAGTCTCGATCGTCGCCGAGGCGGGCGAGGAGACGCCGTTCCACCGCATGTGCATCTCGATGATCACCCATCCACGCTCGGAGGACGACACCTTTTCGGTGCTCAAGGCCTGGACCGACAGGATCGCGCCCGAGACGGTCCCGGTCTCGATCCTCTCCAACCCGACCACCATGACGCGGGGCGACGTCGAGAAGCTTAAAGGGATGGGCGCCGACATCTTCACCGTTGCGCTCGACGCGGCGACGCCGGAGATCTTCGAGCGCACCCGCGGCAAGGGGGTGCAGTCGCCGCATAGCTGGCGGAAATACTGGGAGATCCTGATGGACGCCCGCGACGTGTTCGGCGCGGAAAAGTTCGGCGCGCACATCATCGTCGGCATGGGCGAGCGGGAGGCCGACGTGCTCGGCCTGGTGCAGCGGCTCGTCGATCTCGGCGGCCACAGCCACATGTTCTGCTTCTTCCCCGAGAAGGGCTCGCTGATGGACCATCTCCCCGCCACGCCGCGCGACCAGTGGCGGCGCGTGCAGCTCGGGCGCTATCTGATCGACTATTGCGGCCTCCGGGTGGACCAGATGCGCTTCGACGGCGAGGGCAGGGTCACGGATTTCGGCCTTCCAGAGGGCGAGCTCGACGCGATCATCGATTCGGGCATCGCCTTCCGCACCTCGGGCTGCCCCGGAAAGTTCGCCGCCGACGTCTCGGCCTGCGACCGGCCCTATGGGGATTCGCCCCCCTCCGACATCGCCTCCTACCCCTTCGCGCCGAACGAGATCGACCTGCGCAAGATCCGCCGGCAGCTCGCCATGGAGAAGCCGGGCGAGGCCTATGAGCCCGGAGACGAATTCGAGCTCGTGTTCGAGGGCGAAACGGGGCGTAATTGATGGGGAA